>DASUDS010000019.1:0-8696 GCA_036275455.1 Porticoccaceae bacterium | reverse complement strand
TGCTGGTGCGGATGGCGTTCGTTGACCTGCACCGCGTTCCAAAGCACCGGCGCGCCCGACACCTCGGCCAGCCTCAGCCCAAAATCCAAGTCCGCGACCACCTCATTCTTGGCTTGCGTAAGCTGGATGAAACCCTTTCCGCGCTGCTTGAGCAGTCGCGAGAAGGCGAGCACCAGCTCATCGGACATGGTGTCGGTCGGCATCGGCGTGCCGTCGTAATCGCGCTGCACGGAGGTGAACCCGTCGCCCAATCGCTGCATCGAGAACCCGACGCCACCGGCATCGAGCGACTCTTCCATCAAGCGCAGCATTTCCTTGAGCTCCCGCTCATCCGGATCGCGGGACTTCGCCGCTTCCACTCCCATCACATAGATCATCAATGGGTTGAGCGGCACGAAGCTCATCACGTTGATGCCCTTGGGACGACGCTCGATCGAGTCCAGCCACTGGGGAAAGGTTTCCCAGTCCCAATCCATCCCCGCCTTCATGGTGGCCAGCGGAATCGCCTCGACCCGCTCCATCGAGAGCATCGCCCGCTCGCGCTGCTCGGGGTGGGTGGGCGCGAACCCGAACCCGCAGTTGCCAATGGCGACCGAGGTCACCCCATGCCAGCTGGAACAGCTGAGATAGGGATCCCAGAGCAGTTGTCCATCATAATGCGTGTGCAGATCGACGAACCCGGGCGCGACCACCAAGCCGCGGGCATCGATTACTTTGTCGGCGGTGTGCTTGGCCAGCCCACCGGCGGGCGCCACCGCCGCGATCAAACCACCCTTGATGCCAATATCGCCCGCAAAGCGCTGTCGGTTGCGGGTGCCGTCCACAATGGTTCCACCTGTGATGATCGTATCAAAGTCAGCCATGATATCCCCCAGGGTTATTGATTCGCCAGATTGATCATTACCGGAAATTATATTTGTCCCATTTAATCCATTCCGCCGCAAAAAATCCAGCACATTTGACGACAAAAAAATAACCTTGGGCCCGGAATCGGTTCTGCCATGGCGACGCCGTCGCGGAGCAAGGGGCAACCCGCGGCGGGGATTGGCGCCGAAGAGCCAACCCATGATCCCTCCACCACCGCGGGCCCGAGGTTCAGCCGCCAGTCAGGCGCTGGCCTTGGCGCGCCAGCCCGGAGGTTCGCAAGACCATTGATGCAGTTCGGGCAATACTTCCCGACTGAACAGCCGCATGCTGCGCTCTGCATAGTCGAACGGCATGCCACCAAAACTGAAGGAGACGTTGAGATTCATCGGCCCGGCCATCTCCCGGACCCACTCGAGGCGACGCAGGATCTGCTCGGGGGTGCCATGCACCTGGTTGTTGGTGAACAGTTCCGCCACCGATTCGCGGCCACGATTGCGCATGATCGCGGCACTCTTGGCATAGAAGTCGTAGACCTTCTTGTCGCTGAAGTGGGTGCCATCCATCTCGTAGTGATCGAGGGCCGAGATCCAGTAATCGTGCATGTATTTGTGCGCCATTGCTTCGGCACGGGCCTCATCTTCATCACACACGCAGAAGATGTTGGCGATAATGGGTGGCGGCTCCTTGCCCTGGGACTTGCGATACCGTGCGCGGTAGCGCTCCACATCCTTGGCTCGACTCTCCCAGGGCGAGATGGCGAAAATCATCATGGTGGCGCCGAGGTCCGCGACCACGTCCGCCGAGTCCGGCGACTGACAGGCCATGTACAAGCGGTCCTTGAACGGCTTGAACGGCCGCGGCCTGAGTTCGCGCCGCTCCTGCTTGAAGTATTTGCCGTCGTACTCGATGATCCCGGTCTCCAGTCCCTGAATGATGATCTGCGCTGCCTCATCGAAGCGGGCGCGGGATTCTTCCATGGGAATGCCGAAACCGTCGTATTCCACCCGGCCGATGCCACGCCCGAACCCCATCAGCGCGCGGCCGTCGGAGAGATTGTCGAGCATCGCCATCTCCACCGCGGTCCGACCGGGATCCTTGTGCCAAGGCAGGATCAACACCGCGGTGCCGAGCTTGATGCGCTGGGTGCGACCCGCCATGTAGGCGAGGAATTCGGTCACACTCGGGCACATGGTGTAATCGGTGAAGTGGTGTTCGGCCGCCCAGATCGAGTCGAGCCCGAGCGGCTCCACCAGATCGCAGATGCGCAGATTCTGCTTGTACACCTCCAGGTCGGTCAGGTTCTGGCCCAGGCCCGCCTGGAACACGCTCAGCATGCCCACATCCATTGTCTTGCTCCTCATGGCAGATGAAAAAGAGCCGGCACGGAAAGGCCGGTATATTTGTAGGTCAGGCGCGGGACTCTACTGCCACTGCCGGCTCGACTCAAGCACCGGAGTTATGATGAGCATGCTCGACACTGACCCTACCCCACACCCCCTGGCAGCGCGCTGCGCCCAGCTGCTGCAGGCACGCCACCAGACGGTAGCCGTGTGTGAGTCCTCCGCCGGCGGCCTGATCACGGCGGCATTGGTTGCGGTTCCCGGGTGCTCGGCGTTCTTTGTCGGCGGCTGCGTGGCCTATGCCCCGGAGGCGCGCGAGTACCTGCTTGGCCTGCGCCCCGAGGCATTGGGAGATCTGCGACCCTGTACCGAAACTTATGCGCTATTGTGCGCCCGGCAGCTGCGGGCCAGGTTGGGCTGCGACTGGGCACTGGCGGAAACCGGTGCGACGGGACCGGCCCCCAACCCTTATGGTGACCCCCCGGGCCGCGCCTGCCTGGCGGTGGTCGGGCCGGTGGAGCGCACGCTCGCCATCGCCACCGGCGACGACCGCCGCGCCGCCAACATGGCGGCATTCGCCAACGCGGCGCTCGGCCTGTTCGCCGATGTGCTGAGCGCGGCCGTCAGTTGAGCACTCGATAGCCGCGGCCACGGAGGCAGTTCTTCACCACCCGGTCGCGCTCCCGCAGTCCCGACCCGACACCCTTGGCGCCACCCACCACGCCACCGACGCCGGCGGCGCGCTCCGCGGTGTGGTGATCACCGGCGATCGCACCCACCGCCCCACCGATCACCGCGCCGGCCACGGCGCCACCCGCGGCCCGGCGACCAACCCTGACCTCATCGGCATAGGCCTCGCAATCCGCCAAATCCTGGCGATAGGCGTACCTGTCGACACCCTGCATATCGACGATCACCCGGTCCTCGCCGCGCCGCTGGCCCGCGCAGCCCACGGCCAGTGCCAGCAGCGCCCCGACCATCGCCAAGTACAATCCCATTCGCATCTGCAGTTACCTTTAGTTGGGGCGGACGCCCATTGGTTCCACCGAGCCTGCAACGCCTTGCACCGCGACGCGGTTGACGTCTGCGCGCGGTCCGCTAGGCTTGAAGCGGCAGTTTCGCCAGGCGCGTGCCCATGCAGATCGGAGTTCCCCGCGAAATCAAGGCCGACGAATACCGCGTCGCGCTGACGCCCGCAGGGGCGGCGGCCCTGGTCCGCGGCGGCCATCGGATAGCGATCGAAATCGGCGCCGGTGCGGGGTCCGGCTTTGCCGATGCCGACTACGAGGCTGCTGGCGCCCACCTGGTCGACCAGGCGGGCGCTTGGTCGGCCGACTTGGTACTCAAGGTCAAGGAGCCGATCCCCGAGGAATACCCCCGGCTGGGCAAGCAACTGTTGTTCACCTACCTGCACCTGGCCGGCGCCGATCCGCTGTTGACTCGCACCCTCCTGACCCGCGGCACCACTGCCATCGCCTACGAAACGGTGGAGGATGTCCGCGGTCGGCTGCCGCTGCTTGCGCCCATGAGCGCCGTGGCCGGCCACATGGCCATCACCATGGGCGCCTATCACCTGGCGCGGCCCGTGGGCGGCCGCGGTCTGCTGCCCGGACGCCTGTTCGACAGCCGGTTCGGCAAAGTGGTGGTGATCGGCGACGGCGTGGTCGGCCGGCACAGCGCCCGGGCGGCGGCCCGGCTGGGCGCCGAAACCCTGGTGATGGGCGGCGGCCTGGTATCGCAGGCCGAACTCGCCGCCTTTATCGGCGCGGAATTCCATCTGCTGGCATCGACCCCGGACACCGTGGCCCGGGAAATCGTCGATGCCGATCTGGTGGTGGGGGCGGTGCTGGCGCGGGGTGCCCGGGCGCCCTGGGTGGTCACCGAGGACATGGTGCGCACCATGCAGCCGGGATCGGTGATCGTCGACGTCAGCATCGACCAGGGCGGCTGCGTCGAGACCTCCCGGCCCACGACCCATCACGAGCCGGTGTTCGAGCGCCATGGCGTGATCCACTACTGTGTGGCCAACATGCCCGGCGCCTACCCGAGGCTCTCGACTCTGGCGCTGACGGACGCGACGCTGCCTTATGTGCTGCGCCTGGCCGACCAGGGTCTCGCCGCACTGCGCGACGACCCGGGCTTTGCCAAGGGGCTCAACGTCGCGGACGGCCGGGTCACCTGCCGCGCGGTGGCCGAGGCGCTCGGTCTGGTCGAGCGCTACGCTGCCTGGTCTTGAACCCTAACCCAGCAGCTCGGCCAGGAATGCTCTCAGGCCGGCTTCGCCGCGCTCTTCCCACGCCGCCAGCGCCGCCGTGCCGATGATGGCGATATCCGCGCGGCCGCGCAGAAACTCGATGTCGTCGCGGCTGCTGACGCCAAAGCCCACGCCGACGGGCACCTGGGTGACCCGACGGCAGCGCGCGATGAAACCGCTTAGCTCCGTATCCATCGCCGTCTTGCTGCCGGTGACCCCCTTGCGCGCCACCGCGTACACGAAGCCGCGCGCGGCGGCACCCAGCTGCGCCAGACGGGCATCGGTGTTGGTCGGCGCCAGCAGCAGGATGGGGTCGAGGTCGCGTTCGGCGGCCAGGCGGCGCAGCTCGCCGGACTCCTCCAACGGCAGATCGGGCACGATCAGGCCCGCGCCACCCGCCGCGGCGAGCTGCTCGACGAACGCCGTCTCGCCCATTTTGAAGACGGTGTTGTAGTAACCCATCATCAGCAGCTTGAAGGGAAAGTGCTGCGCGGCGCGCGCCATGAAGGCGAAGCAATCCCGGGTGTGGGTGCCGTGCTCGATGGCGAGCTGGTTGGCGCGCACGAAGCGCGGCCCGTCTGCCGAGGGCTCGGAAAAGGGAAACTGGAGCTCGACCAGATCGACGTCGAACTCCCCCATCACCTCCAGCGCGCGCAGGTTGTCCTCGAACGAGGGATAGCCGCACACCACATGGGTCATGACCAGCAGCGGCTTGCGCGCCAGGCGTTCGCGCAGATAGGACTCAAGCGCCATATTGGTCCGCCTTGGCCCGGATGAATTGTTTCCAGGCGCGATCGTCGATGGCGTCGGCCACGGTGAAGATATCCTTGTCGCCGCGCCCGGACTGGTTGATCAGGATGATCTCATTGCGGCCCATGGTCGGCGCCTCGGCAATGGCGCGCGCAAAGGCGTGCGTGCTTTCCAGGGCCGGGATCAGGCCCTCGGTGCGCATCACCAGGCGCAGGGCCTCGCGCACTTGGTCGTCGGTGGCCGCTTCGAAGCGCACCCGGCCCTGCTCCCACAGGTAGACCAGGATCGGGTTGACGCCGATATAGTCGAGGCCGGCAGCGATGGAGTGGGTCTCCAGCATGTTGCCGTCGTCGTTTTGCAGGAAATAGGTCTTGTAGCCCTGGGCGACACCCAGGCTGGCATCGCGATAGGCGAGCCGCGACGCATGGCCGCCCGGCCCGGGGCCGAAGCCGCCGGCCTCGCAGCCCACCAGCTCGACACCCGCGTCATCGAGAAAGCCCTGGAAGATGCCGATGGCATTGGAGCCCCCGCCCACGCACGCGTAGACGCGATCGGGCAGCCGCCCGGCGAGCTCCCGGATCTGTTCGCGCGCCTCCAGACCGATGATCGACTGGAAGTAGCTGACCATTTCCGGAAACGGATGCGGCCCACAGGCGGTGCCCAGCACATAGTGGGTGTCGGCCATGTTGGTCACCCAGTCGCGCAGGCATTCGTTGATGGCGTCCTTGAGGGTGCGCTGGCCATCCTCGACCGCCACCACTTCGGCACCCAGATTTTCCATCCAGAACACGTTGGGGCGCTGCCTGGCGACATCCACCGCACCCATGTAGATCTTGCACCGAAGCCCGAAGCGGGCAGCCATGGTGGCGGTGGCGAAGCCATGCTGGCCGGCGCCGGTCTCGGCGATCACCCGGGTCTTGCCCAGGCGCTTGCAGATCAGCCCCTGGCCCATGACGTTGTTGATCTTGTGCGAGCCGGTGTGATTGAGATCCTCGCGCTTGACGTAGATGCGCGCGCCGCCGAGGTGGCGGGAGAGGTTCTCCAGACAGGTGACCGGCGTGGGTCGCCCGGAGTAGGAACGCATCACTGCGCGGAATTCTTCCCAGAACGCCGGATCGGCCTTGCAGGCGCGGAAACACTCGCGCAGTTCATCGATCGTCGAAGTGAGGATTTCCGGCAGAAAACAGCCGCCATAGGCACCGTAATAGCCTTCCCGGCCGGGAGCAAAATCGAACAGCGACATGCGGTGTGACGGGGTTCGGAGGGGCGCCCATGGTAGCCAAGGGGGCGGTCACCAACAAGTGAAGCCCTGCCCGCTCCCTTAACCGACCGCTCCAACCCGCTTGCGGCGGGGCTGGCGATCCGGAAAAGATACGGCTTCGCGTTTGTGGAGCGCTGCCGTGTCCGCCTATGTCATCGTGGAGATCGAAATCACCGACCCGGAACTGTATGAGCGCTACAAGCAACTGGCGCCAGCCACAGTGCAGGCCCATGGCGGCCGCTATCTGGCGCGGGGCGGCGCGACCGCAGCCCTGGAAGGCGATTGGGATCCGCAGCGGCTGGTGATCCTGGAGTTTGCTTCCCTGGATCAGGCCCGGGCCTGGCACGACTCGCCCGAGTACCGCGCTGCCCGCTCCCTGCGCTGGCGCGCCGCGCGGTCGCGGATGGTGGCCGTGGCCGGCGTGTAGGGTCGGTTTTCAGTAGGTGGCACGCAACGAGCGCCACACCACCCGCAGGGCGCCGTGTTCAAAGGGCGGCCGCAGGAAGGCGTGGACTTCACCCTGGGGGTTGATCAGCACCAGGTTGCCACTGTGCTCGACCTGATAGTCGGCGGCACCCGCGGCCGCCGGCTCGAAGCCGGACTGCCACTCCAGCGCCAGTTTGCGCAGCCGCGCCGGCTCACCGGTCACCCCCAGAAAGTCGGGATGAAAGCCTGCCAGATAGCGGGTTAGCGCTTCCGGAGTATCCCGTGCCGGATCGACGCTGACGAACAGCACCTGTAGCTCCGCCTGCTCCGTGGGCTTGAGCTCGCGATACATCTTGGCGAGCGTCGCCATGGTGGCCGGACAGATGTCGGTGCACGAGGTGAAGCCGAAAAACGCCAGCGTCCAGCGGCCCCGGAGCCGGGCCTCCACAAAGGGCTCACCATGGTGATCGATCAGTGCGATCGGCTGCACGGCGTGCGCGGGATCGAGCCGGTACACGTGCTGCGCGCGCAGTTCGTGATCGTTCAGGATGCGCGGCTGGGACAGCTTGTAGACCAGCGCGCCCATCGAGGTCAGCGCGAACAGCGCCGCGGCGACAACGGTGAGGCGGATATTGCGCCGGGTCACCGGATCCTGGGTGTCGTTCATCGCCGCACTACACCACCAGTGCCGGAGCGATCAGTTGGTGGTCGGCGAGCATGATCGCGAACAGGGCCAACAGGTACACGATGGAGTACTTGAAGGTGGTCATGCCGAGTGCGGCATCGGCGCTCCAGTACAGGCGCACCGCCCAGTAGAGAAACCCACCGCCCAGCACCAGCGCGCCCAGCAGATAGATCCAGCCGCTCATCCCGGTCAGGTAGGGCAGCAGGGTCACCAGAATCATCAATATGGTGTAGAGCAGGATGTGCAGCTTGGTGTAGCGGTCACCGTGGGTGACCGGCAGCATGGGAATGTCGGCCTTGGCATATTCCCCCTTGCGGTGCAGCGCCAGCGCCCAGAAGTGCGGCGGCGTCCAGGCAAAGATGATCAGTGCCAGCAGCAGGCCATGACCATGTATCTCGCCAGTGACTGCGGTCCACCCCAGGAGCGGCGGCGCCGCGCCGGCCAGGCCGCCTATGACGATGTTCTGCGGTGTCGCCCGCTTGAGGTACAGGGTGTACACGACGGCATAACCCAGCAGCGAGGCCAGCGTCAGCCAGGCCGTCAGGGCGTTGATCCACACCAGCAGAATGACCATCCCCAGCCCGCCCAGCAGGCTGGCAAAGGCGATCACCTGGGCCGGCGCCAGCCGGCCCTGTGCCACGGGACGGTTGAGCGTGCGTGCCATTTTCCGGTCGATATGGCGATCGACCAGGTGATTGATGGCGGCCGCAGCCGCGGCACAGAGCGCGATGCCGAGATTGCCGAGCACCAGAATCCCCGGAGGAACCATGCCCGGCACCGCCATGAACATGCCGATCACCGAGGTCACGATCATCACCAGCACGACGTTGGGCTTGCACAGCTCCAGATAGTCGCGCCAGCTCGGCGTACCGGCGGTCAATTCAGCCTGCATCGACATCGATCTGCCTCAGGGTCCAGATTCTGGTCGCCAAGGTTACCAGCACCAGCAGCACCAAGGCCGCCCCCAGGTTGTGCGCCACCGCCACCGGCAGCGGCAGGGCGAGCAGCACATTGCCGATACCGAGTCCGATCTGTAGGGCCAAGGCCGCCGCCAGGGCCACCGCCACGCGCCGCGCGCCCGGCCAGGCAATCGCCCGCAGCACACCGCACAGG
>DASUDS010000018.1:0-2073 GCA_036275455.1 Porticoccaceae bacterium | reverse complement strand
TCGCGATAGGCCTCCAGCTTGCCCGCGGCATGGAGGCCGCCGATCAGCGCGCCGATGGAACAACCGGACACCGCGGCAATGCGGTAGCCGTTTTCCAGCAGCCAGCGGATCACGCCGATATGGGCAAGCCCGCGGGCGCCGCCGCTGCCGAGCACCAGGGAGACACTGGGCTGGCCATCGGCCACGGCGACATTCCTCAGGTGGCGAAGCGGGCTTTCAGCTTGCGCGGCACCAGCTGGTGCTGCAACCGGGCATAGGCTGGCAGCCCGTCGCTGCCGTAGGGCGGATAGTCTTCGCCGGCGATGAGCGGGGCCAGGTGCGCCCGCCCCGCCGCGGTGATGCCGAAACCGTCGCGGGTGATGAATTCGCGCGGCACCTTGCACTCGACGTTGGCGATCTTCTCCAGCGGCGCTTCGCCGAGCTGCCAGCGGTAGCGGGCGCCACGGCTGCGCTCGATGGTGACCATCACCCCGGATTTTCCGGCCAGCGCGTACTCCACGCCGGCACGGCCCACGGCGTAGGCCTGCTCGATGTCGGTGGCCGAGGCGATGTGGCGGGCGGCGCGCTGAAGATAATCGGCGAGCGCCCAGTGGTACTTGTAGCCGAGCGCCTCCTTGATCATGGCCGCGAGCGTCGGCGCCACGCCGCCGAGCTGCTTGTGGCCGAAGGCATCGGTGGTGCCGGCATCGGCCAGGAAGGTTCCGTCCTTGTATTTGGTGCCCTCGGACGCGACCACCACGCAGTAACCGTGGCGCTTCACCGCACGCTCGACGCGGGCCAGAAATCGGGCCGGCTCGAAGGCGATCTCGGGAAACAGGATGACGTGGGGCGGATCGCCGTCGCGCTCGGCGGCAAGCCCGGCGGCGGCGGCGATCCAGCCGGCGTGGCGGCCCATGACCTCGAGAATGAACACCTTGGTGGAGGTCTCGCACATGGAGGCGACATCAAGCCCGGCCTCGCGGGTGGACACCGCGACGTACTTGGCGACCGAACCGAAACCCGGGCAGCAATCGGTGAACGGCAGATCGTTGTCCACCGTCTTGGGCAGGTGGATCGCCTGCAGCGGATAGCCATGGCGCGCGGCGAGCTGGGCGACCTTGAGGCAGGTGTCGGCCGAATCGCCACCGCCGTTGTAGAGGAAATAACCGATGTCGTGGGCCGCGAACACCGCCAGCAGGCGCTCGTACTGGCGGTCGTCCACCGCCGGATCCTTGAGCTTGTAGCGGCACGACCCGAAGGCGCCGGCCGGCGTATGGCGCAGCGCGGCGATGGTCTTGGCGGATTCCGCGCCGGTGTCGATCAGCTCCTCGCGCAGCGCGCCGAGGATGCCGTTGCGCCCGGCCAGCACCGTGCCGATGTGGCGGCGGTTGGCGCGCGCGGTCTGGATGACGCCGCAGGCGGTGGCGTTGATGGCCGCGGTGACGCCGCCGGATTGCGCATAGAAAAGGTTGCGTTTGGCCATGTGGTGCCGGGTCCGCGATCGCCTTGGGTGGCCGCGGATGATACTGCAATCGCTTCCGGCCCAGCATGACAGGGCTGCGGGCGAGGGCGATAATCCGGCCGCGCAAGCGCACCCCACTCCTTCGCGGCGACTTCATGCACATTCACATTCTGGGTATCTGCGGCACCTTCATGGGCAGCCTGGCGCAGCTCGCCGCGGCGGCCGGGCACCGGGTCACCGGCAGCGACACCGACGTCTACCCACCGATGAGCGATCAGTTGCAGGCGGCGGGCATCGCCATCGGCAACGGCTACGATCCGGCGCAGCTCGATCCCGCGCCGGATCTGGTGGTGATCGGCAATGCCCTGTCGCGCGGCAATCCCTGCGTCGAGGCGCTGCTCGACCGCGGCCTGCGCTACACCTCGGGGCCGCAGTGGCTGGGCGACCAGTTGCTGCCCGGGCGCCATGTGCTCGCCGTGGCCGGCACCCATGGCAAGACCACCACCGCGAGCCTGCTGGCCTGGATCCTCGACTGCGCGGGCCTCGAGCCCGGCTTTCTGATCGGCGGCGTGCCGCTCGATTTCGGCGTGTCGGCCCGGCTCGGCGGCGGCCGCCATTTCGTGGTCGAGGCC
>DASUDS010000017.1:0-5163 GCA_036275455.1 Porticoccaceae bacterium | reverse complement strand
GATCTGGGTTTCGTCAATCGCGCCGCGGAACGCTGCAACCTGAAGCGCAATCCCTTCCACCCCTTCTCCTGCTTCGATACGGCAACGCTGGCGGGACTCGCCTTCGGCCAGACGGTGCTGGCGCGCGCCTGCCTGGCCGCCGCCATTCCCTATGACACGCGCGCGGCACACAGCGCCGGCTACGACGCCGACTGCACCGCCGCGCTGTTCTGCGCCATCGTCAACCGCTGGCAGGAACTGGGCGGCTGGTCGCCGGCCCTGGTGGATAACCCGGAGGACTCCGACTGAACCATGCCGCGGCGGGTGAGCCCGGTCCGAGAGCGTTCAGGCAACAGAAAAGCCAACGCCCGTTGCGAACGTTGGCTTTCGATTTCGGCACCGCAGACCCGCGATGGGCCGCGGCAGCCGCTCGCTTACAGCGCGGCTTCCAGTTCCGGCAGGGCCTTGAACAGATCCGCCACCAGACCGTAATCCGCCACCTGGAAGATGGGCGCGTCGGCGTCCTTGTTGATGGCCACGATCACCTTGGAATCCTTCATGCCGGCGAGGTGCTGGATGGCGCCCGAGATGCCCACCGCGATGTACAGCTCCGGGGCCACGATCTTGCCGGTCTGGCCGACCTGCATGTCGTTGGGCACGAATCCGGCGTCCACCGCAGCACGCGAGGCACCGACCGCGGCACCGAGCTTGTCGGCGATCCGGTAGAGCATCTCGAAGTTGTCACCATTCTGCATCCCGCGACCACCGGAGATGATGATCTTGGCGGCGGTCAGTTCGGGGCGATCCGACTTGGCAACCACTTCGCCCTTGAACTCGGCGAGGCCGGTCTGGTGCGCGCTGGCGACCGGCTCGACGCTGGCACTGCCGCCTTCGGCTGCCACCGGATCGAAGGCGGTGGTGCGCACGGTGAGCAGCTTGATGGCATCGGCGGTCTGCACCGTGGCAATGATGTTGCCGGCATAGATAGGGCGCTGGAAGGTATCGGCCGCGACCACACCGCAGATGTCGGAAATCGCCTGGACATCGAGCAGTGCCGCAGCGCGCGGGATCACGTTCTTGCCGTTGGTGGTCGCCGGCGCCAGCACGTGGCTGTAGTTCTTCGCCAACTCCGCCACCAGCAGCGCGGTGTTTTCCGCGAGCATGTGGTCGTAGGCAGCATTTTCGGCCACCAGCACGCGGCTCACCCCGGCCGCGGCCGCGGCCTTGGCGGCGACCGCCGCGCAATCGGCGGCGCCCGCTACCAGCACGTCGATCTGGTCGCCCAGATTCCGCGCCGCGGCGATGGTGGCCAGGGTCGCACCCTTCAGATCGCCCTTGTCGTGTTCGGCAATGACCAGAATGCTCATGCGATCACCTTCGCTTCGTTCTTGAGTTTGTCGACCAGTTGCGCCACGTCCTCGACCTTGATGCCGGCCTTGCGCTCGGGTGGCGGCTCCGCCTTCAGCAGCTTGACGCGCGGGGTGACGTCGATGCCCAGTTGCTCGGGCGTGGTGGTGTCGATCGGCTTTTTCTTCGCCTTCATGATGTTGGGCAGCGAGGCGTAGCGTGGCTCATTCAGACGCAGATCGGAGGTGACGATCGCCGGCAACTTGATGGCGATGGTCTGCAGGCCGCCATCCACTTCGCGAATCACCTCCAGGGCACCGGCACCGACGGTGATCTGGGAAGCGAAGGTCGCTTGCGCGTAGCCCGTCAGCGCACCCAGCATCTGACCGGTCTGATTGTTGTCGCCGTCGATGGCCTGCTTGCCGAGCAGTACCAAATCAGGCTTTTCCTGATCGCAGATCGCCTTCAGGCACTTGGCGATGCCGAGGGGTTCCAGCGCGACATCGGTCTGCACCAGGATGCCACGGTCGGCGCCCAGCGCCAGCGCGGTGCGAATCTGCTCCTGCGCGGCCTGCGGCCCCAGGGACACCGCGATCACCTCGGTGGCGGTGCCCTTTTCCCGCAGTCGCACGGCTTCTTCCACGGCGATTTCGCAAAAGGGGTTGATCGCCATCTTGACGTTGGCGAGATCGGGGCCCGTATGATCGGATTTCGGCCGCACCTTGACGTTGTAGTCGGCGACCCGCTTGACCGCAACCAGTATCTTCATGAATTGCCCTTGCAGTGACATGGGACGAGGGAGGGGCGCGAGAAAGCTCGGGGACACCCCTTTTCAGGGGCCGTTATGATGCCGACCGAACCCCGATAAATCAATGCAATGCCGCGGCTTGGCGGAGGCGAACCGCGCCGGGATTCGACCGCGGAGTCCCATGACCGAAAGGTGGACGTTGGTTTCCGGGGATGCCGGCAGTTAAAATTGCGCCTCCAATCAATCGTTCGAGGTGGGGCATGAGCCGGGAATACATCAGCCGGGAATACATGGAATACGACGTGGTGGTCGTTGGCGCCGGCCCCGCCGGCCTGGCCGCCGCCTGTCGCCTGCGCCAACTGAACGACGCACTCTCCGTCTGCGTGGTGGAGAAGGGCTCCGAGGTCGGTGCCCACATTCTCTCCGGCGCGGTCTTCGAGCCTACCGCTCTCAACGAACTGTTTCCCGATTGGCGGGATCAGGGCGCCCCGCTGCCGACCCCGGTCGCCAAGGACGACATCTACGTCCTGCGCGGTCCGCAGAGCGGGATCCGCGTGCCTGGCCTGTTCGTGCCCAAGACCATGCACAACGAAGGCAACTACGTCATCAGCCTGGGCAACCTGTGCCGCTGGCTGGCGACCCAGGCAGAGGCCCTCGGCGTCGAAATCTTTCCGGGCTTTGCCGCCGCCGAAGTGCTGTTCAACGAAGATGGCTCGGTCAAGGGCATCGCCACCGGCGACATGGGCATCGGCGTCCATGGCGAGCACAAGGACAGCTACACCCCCGGCATGGAGCTGCACGCCAAGTACACCCTGTTCGCCGAAGGTTGCCGCGGCCATCTCGGCAAGCAGCTGATCGCCCGTTTCGATCTCGCCGCCGGCAAGGATCCGCAGCACTACGGCATCGGCATCAAGGAAATCTGGCAGGTGGACGACGCCAAGCACCAGGCCGGCCTGGTGGTGCACACCGCCGGCTGGCCGCTCGATGAAAGCCGCTCCGCGGGCGGCGGGTTCCTCTACCATCTGGAGGACAACCAGATCGCCGTCGGCCTGATCGTCGATCTGTCCTACAGCAACCCCCACGTCAGCCCGTTCGACGAATTCCAGCGCTACAAGCACCATCCGGTGATCGCCCGCCATCTCGAAGGCGGCAAGCGCATCGCCTACGGCGCCCGCGCCATCGTCAAGGGCGGCCTGCAATCGCAGCCCAAGATGAGTTTTCCCGGCGGCCTGCTGATCGGCGACGACGCCGGCACCCTCAACTTCGCCAAGATCAAGGGCTCGCACACCGCGATGAAGTCCGGCATGGTCGCCGCCGAGGTGGTCGCCCAGGCGCTCGGCGCCGGGCGCGGCAGCGATGAATTGCGCGAATACGCCGCGGCCTATGAAAACTCCTGGGCCTGGCGCGAGCTGCACGTGCAGCGCAACTTCGGCCCGGCGCAGCACAAGTGGGGCAATATCGTCGGTTCGGCCTTCGCCTTCATCGACATCAACCTGTGCAACGGCAAGCTGCCCTTCACCCTGCGCGATCCCAAGCCCGACCACGCCCAGCTCAAGCCGGCCAAGGACTGTCCGCGCATCGACTATCCCAAGCCCGATGGCGTGCTCAGCTTCGACAAGCTGTCCTCGGTGTTTCTGTCCAACACCAATCACGAGGAGGAGCAGCCCTGCCACCTCACCCTGAAGGATCCGGGCCTGCCGATCCGGCACAACCTGCCCCTCTACGACGAGCCCGCGCAGCGCTACTGCCCGGCCGGCGTGTACGAGGTGATCGAGAACGAACAGGGACAGAAGCAGTTCCAGATCAACGCCCAGAACTGCGTCCACTGCAAGACCTGCGACATCAAGGATCCGGAGCAGAACATCGTCTGGGTGGCACCGGAGGGCGGCGGCGGGCCGAACTACCCCAACATGTGATCCGGAGCCATTCCCGGCTCCCTCGAAAAAAAATGGTCGCCACGGGCGACCATTTTTTTGGCTGATTTGCTGGCGGCCAGCGCTGCGCCGCAACGGCGCCGATGACCGCCACCACAGCTTTCTCAAAGCCGCAGCTGACGCGCCGCCAGATCGCGCATGATCTCCTCGGAACCGCCGCCAATCGCGAACACCCGCACCTCGCGATAGATGCGCTCCACCTTGTTGCCGCGCATGAAGCCGTTGCCGCCGAAGATCTGCACCGCTTCGCGGGCGCAGAATTCCAGGGTTTCGGTTGCCTGCACCTTGAGCAGGCTGAGCTCGGCGACCGGCACCTCGCCCTGCTGCATCTGCCAGGTGGTCTGCTCCATGAATGCCCTGGTGGCCAGAATCCGCTTGGCCATGTCGGCGATCTTGTGGCGGATCACCTGGTGGTCGAGCAGGCGCTTGCCGAAGGTCTTGCGTTCACGCGCCCAGGCCACCGCTTCATCCATGCACACCATGGCGAGCCCCACCGAGGTGGCGGCGATGCCCAGGCGCTCCATGTTGAAGTTGATCATGATGCCGGAGAAGCCCCGGTTCTCTTCCCCGATCAGGTTGGTGACCGGTACCCGGCAGTCGTCGAAATGGAGCGCCGCGGTATCGGACGCCCACCAGCCCATCTTCTTCAGTTCGGTCTGGGTGAAGCCCGGCGTGCCCTTTTCCACCAGCAAGAGCGAAATGCCGCCGGCACCTTCGCCCCCGGTACGCACCGCAACGGTGTAGAAATCGGCGCGGATCCCGCTGGTAATGAAGATCTTGCCGCCATTGACCACATAGTGATCGCCGTCACGGCGCGCGGTGGTCTTGAGGTTGGCGACATCGGAACCGCCGCCCGGTTCGGTGATCGCCAGTGCCGCGATCTTCTCGCCGGCGATTACCGGCGGGATCACCCGCTGCTTGAGTTCCGCATTGCCGAGCGCCAGCACCGGCGGCAGGCCGATGGTGTGGCTGTTGAGGCTGGCGTACATGCCGCCGCCACCGGCGCGCGCCTGTTCGAGCGCGGTGACCACGGCCATGAAGGGGTCGGCCACCGGGATGCCGCCGTACTCCTCGGGATAGCCCAGTTGCAGCAGCCCGATGGCAGCGGCCTTGCGGTACATCTCGCGCGGGAAATGCCCGGCCTCCTCCCATTCA
>DASUDS010000016.1:0-30093 GCA_036275455.1 Porticoccaceae bacterium | reverse complement strand
CTTCCTGCGCCTGCTGGCCTCGGAGCCGGACATTTCGCGGGTGCCGATCATGGTCGATTCCTCCAAGTGGGAGGTGATCGAGATCGGGCTCAAGCAGATCCAGGGCCGGCCGCTGGTCAATTCGATCAGCCTCAAGGAAGGCGAAGAAGCCTTCGTGCATCAGGCCGAACTGTGCCGGCGCCTGGGCGCCGCCGTGGTGGTGATGGCGTTCGACGAACAGGGCCAGGCCGATACGCTCGCGCGGCGCATCGCGATCTGCACCCGCAGCTATCGCATCCTGGTCGAACAGGTGGGTTTTGCGCCCAGCGACATCGTGTTCGATGCCAATGTGTTCGCGGTGGCGACCGGCATCGAGGAGCACAACGGCTACGCGGTCGAGTTCATCGAGGCGGTGGGCTGGATCCGCGGTCATCTGCCCGGCTGCCTGACCTCGGGCGGGATCAGCAACGTGTCCTTCTCGTTTCGCGGCAACGATCGGGTGCGCGAAGCGATCCACTCGGTGTTCCTCTATCACGCCATCGCCGCCGGACTGCGCATGGGCATCGTCAACGCCGGCCAGCTCGCGGTCTACGACGACCTGCCCGCCGAGCTGCGCGACGCGGTCGAGGACGTGATCCTCAATCGCCATCCGGAGGCCACCGAAAATCTGCTGACACTCGCCGAGCGCTACCGCGGCGAGGCCACCGCTCAGGCATCCAAGGAAGATCTCGGCTGGCGCGAATGGCCGGTCGCCGAGCGCATCGCCCACGCCCTGGTCAAGGGTATCACCGCCTATATCGAGACCGATGCCGAGGCCGCACGGCTGGAGGCCAAACGCCCGCTGGACGTGATCGAAGGCCCCTTGATGGACGGCATGAACCGGGTCGGCGACCTGTTCGGCGCCGGCAAGATGTTTCTGCCCCAGGTGGTGAAATCGGCGCGGGTGATGAAGCAGGCGGTCGCCTATCTGGAGCCCTACCTCGAAGCCGACAAGGCACAGACCGCGCGGATCAACGGCCGGGTGCTGATGGCCACGGTCAAGGGCGATGTCCACGACATCGGCAAGAACATCGTCGGCGTGGTGCTCCAGTGCAACAACTACGAGGTCATCGATCTCGGCGTGATGGTGCCGGCCGAGAAGATTCTCGCCACTGCCCGCGAGCGCGAGGTGGACGTGATCGGGCTGTCCGGGCTGATCACACCCTCGCTGGATGAAATGTCGCACGTCGCCGCCGAGATGGAGCGCACCGGGTTCTCACTGCCGCTGCTGATCGGCGGCGCGACCACCTCGAAGGCGCATACCGCGGTGAAGATCGAACCGCGCTACCGACGCGGGCCGACCGTCTATGTGCCGGACGCCTCGCGCGCGGTAGGGGTGGTGTCCCAGCTGCTGAACCCGGAGGCGCGCGCGCGCTACGGTGCCGAGATCCGCGTCGAGTACGAACAGGTGCGCGAGCGCACCGCCGGGCGCAAGCCGCGCCCTACCCTGCCCTATGCCGCCGCCGTGGCCCGCGCCCTGCAGCTCGACTGGACCTCCTACCGGCCACCGGTGCCGCGCCGGCTCGGCGTTCAGGTGCTGCGCGACTATCCACTCGCGGCACTGCGCGACACCATCGACTGGACGCCGTTCTTCATCACCTGGAGCCTGGTGGGCAAGTATCCGGCGATCTTCGCCGATCCGGTGGTCGGCGAGCAGGCCCGTCAACTGTACGACGACGCCCAGCGGATGCTCGACCAGCTGATCGCCGCGGGCCGCCTGAAGGCGCACGGGGTGCTTGGCCTGTGGCCGGCCAGCCGGGTCGGCGCCGACGACATCGCGGTCTACGCCGACGAAGCGCGCGGCCGCGAACTGGCCCGCCTGCACCACATCCGCCAGCAGGCGGTGCCGAACTCCGAGTCCGATCCGCTGCTGTCGCTGGCCGACTTCATCGCCCCGGCGGAGAGCGGCGTTGCCGATTACCTCGGCGGCTTTGCGGTGACGGCCGGGGTGGAGGCCGATGAGATCGCCGCCGAATACCGGGCCCGGGGCGACGACTACAACGCCATTCTGGTCAAGGCACTGGCCGATCGCCTGGCGGAAGCCTTCGCCGAGCACCTGCACCTGCGGGTGCGCAGGGAATTCTGGGGCTATGCCCCCGATGAGGCCCTAGACAACGAGGCGCTGATCCGCGAGCGCTACCGGGGCATCCGCCCGGCGCCGGGCTATCCGGCCTGCCCGGACCACACCGAGAAGGGTGCCCTGTTCGCCCTGCTCGACGCCGAGCGCAACGCGGATATCCACCTGACCGAGAACTGGGCCATGCATCCGGCCGCCTCGGTGAGCGGCTGGTACTTTTCCCACCCCCAGGCGCGCTACTTCAACACCGGCAAGATCCAGCGCGACCAGGCCGAGGATCTGGCCCGACGCAAAGGCATCGCCCTGGAAGAATTGGAACGGGAATTGAGTTCGATCCTGGGCTACGAGCCCTGAACCACCGCCAGCCGGAAAAAAGAAGTCTCTTGCAGGAGGGCAATGCCGTGCAGGAATCCGACGATCACCGAGAGCCCGCTGCACCGCAGCAAAAGCAGCCGGGATTTTTCGCCATCGTGTTAAGCACCCTGGCCGCCGCGATCGGCGTGCAGAGCAACAGGAACCGGGAGCGGGACTTTGCCCAGGGCAGTCCGCTCCCGTTCATCGCCGCCGGAATCATCTTCACGCTGCTGTTCATTCTCACCGTGGTCACGGTGGTGAATCTGGTGCTATGAGCGCCCGGCAGAGCGCCGGGCGTCGGAATCAGCCGCTGGCCCTCAGCCTTTGTCGCTGCTGCTCAGCCTTGGCCGCTGACCCAAAGCACCGCGGCCAGTACCGCGATGGTGATCACGGCGACAGCCGCGATGGCATCGGCTATCTGGTCTTTCTTGTTGGCGGGCTGGTCGGTCATGGCGGGCTCCGTGTGGTGGTTGGTTGGGGGGCTCAAAAAGCGCGCGCATTCTAGCAGCTTGTTGAGAAGCAGTTGCAGTTGAGGAGCACTCACCGTAGGTAAGCTCTCTCCTTCCGGAAACCCTCTCCGTCCAGAAACCCTCCCCGTGCGGAAACCCCCTGCGTCCAGAAGCCCGCTCCGTCCAGAAGCCCTCCTCGTCGGCAAACCCTTGCCGCCGAGAGACAAGGGCGACAAGGTCCCGTTACCGGAGCCGAGCGCGCAATTGCTCGTCGGCAGCCGGATCCCCGCCTCGGCCACCCGCATTCGGCCTTATGCAATTTTCTCTTTTGGTTATAAAAAATCAGTTTTTTGCCCCTTCTCGCCCAGCCGCTACCATGCCACTCCTCCAGCGCAGTGCGAATTCGCCATGTATCGCTACGATGAACGCGACCGGACTCTGGTACGGGAGCGCGCCCGGCAATTCCGCGAGCAGACCGACCGCTATCTGGCGGGCGAGCTGAGCGAGGACCAGTTCCGCCCCTTGCGCCTGCAAAATGGCCTCTACGTCCAGCGTCTGGCGCCCATGCTGCGCGTCGCGGTTCCCTACGGGCTGCTCTCCTCCGCACAGTTGCGGCGCCTTGCGCACATCGCGCGCCGCTATGACAAGGGCTATGCCCACTTCACCACCCGCCAGAATGTCCAGTTCAACTGGCCCCAGCTCGAAGAAGTGCCCGATATCCTCGCGGAACTGGCGGAAGTCGAGATGCACGCCATCCAGACCAGCGGCAACTGCATCCGCAACATCACCACCGACGAGTTTGCCGGGGTGGCGGCCGACGAAATCGAGGATCCGCGCCCCTGGTGCGAGCTGGTGCGTCAATGGAGCACCTTCCATCCAGAGTTCGCCTTTCTGCCGCGCAAGTTCAAGATCGCCGTGAGCGGTTCGGTGAGCGACCGCGCCGCCATCGCGGTACACGATATCGGTCTGCAGCTGCACCGCAACGCGAGCGGAGAACTGGGTTTCCGGGTGCTGGTGGGCGGCGGCCTCGGCCGTACCCCGATGCTGGCCGAAACCATCCGCGAGTGGCTGGAGCCCCGCCACTTGCGCACCTATCTCGATGCCATCCTCCGCATCTACAACCGCTATGGCCGGCGCGACAACAAGTACAAGGCGCGCATCAAGATCCTGGTCAAGGCCTGGGGCGCGGCAGAGTTCGCCGCGCGGGTCGAATCCGAATGGGCGCATCTCCGGGACGGCCCCGGCACCGTCACCGCCGCCGAGATCGCCCACTTCCGCGGCTTCTTTACCCCGCCGGACTATCAGGTCGGCGTCGAGCCCGCGGCCGAAGCCGAGATCGCCCGCCAGGCCGCCGCAGAGCGCGCCTTCGCGCGCTGGCTGGAACGCAATGTGCGCCCGCACCGGGTGCCGGGTCATGCCGCGGTGGTGCTGTCCCTCAAACCCATCGGCATTCCGCCGGGAGATGTCACCGATGTGCAGCTGGACGCCATCGCCGATCTCGCGGAGCGCTACTCGTTCGGCGAGACGCGCGCCACCCACCACCAGAATCTGGTGCTCGCCGACGTGCGCCGCAGCCAGCTCCACAGCCTATGGCTGGAGCTGCGCGCGCTGGGCTTTGCCACGCCCAGCATCGGCACGCTCGGCGACATGATCTGTTGCCCGGGCGGCGATTTCTGTTCGCTGGCCAACGCCAAGTCGATTCCCATCGCCGAGGCCATCCAGCGCGAATTCGACGATCTCGATTACCTCTACGATCTGGGTGACCTGAGCCTCAACATCTCCGGCTGCATGAATGCCTGCGGGCATCACCACGTCGGCAACATCGGCATTCTCGGCGTCGACAAGAAGGGCGAGGAGTTCTACCAGATCCAGATCGGCGGTGCCGCCGGTTCCGACGCCGCCCTGGGCGAGGTGCTCGGTCCCTCCTTCTACGCGCCCCAGGTACCAGGCATCATCGCGCGACTGCTGGAGACCTTTGTGGATCGACGCCACGACGGGGAGAGCTTCCTCGAAACCTACCGCCGCATCGGCATCGAACCCTTCAAGGAGCGCGTCTATGCCAAGGCTGCTTAAGGATCGCGCGTTCGTCTCCGATCCCTGGGAACAGGTCGCCGCCGACGCAGCGATTGCGCCCGACGATAGTCCCCTGCTGCTACCACTCGCGCGCTGGCAAGAACAGCGCGCCGCTCTCCTCGCCGGACCAGCGCAGCAACTCGGCATCTGGCTGGACGGCGACGCGGAGCTGGCGGACCTGGCCGCCGACATCGAGCGCCTGGACTGCATCGCCATCCGCTTTCCCGCATTCATGGACGGCCGCGGCTTCTCCACCGCCCGCCTGCTGCGCGAACGCCACGGCTATCGCGGCGAACTGCGCGCCATCGGCGACATCATTCCCGATCAGCTCCACTACCTGTGGCGCTGCGGGTTCGATGCCTTCGAGCTGTCCGATACCATCGCCCTCGAAACCGCCCTGGGCTGTCTCGACGCCTTCAGTACCGCCTATCAGACCAGCGCCAGGCCGGCGGTTTAACGGCCGGTTGCAACACCGCCGCGGCGGGCGATCTGCGGCGGCACGCCTGACAGCCGGCCATCCCCGCGCCGTGTTCAACGCGCCCCGAATAGCCCGGCACCCGTCCGGGGCACAGGATTCGAGCGCTTGCGGGTTCACACGCTCGCAACTTCAAACGCTCGCAACTTCAAGCGCTCATGGATTCAATCGCTTACGGATTCAAGCGCTCACAGGATGTGGCTCTGAACGACCCGGCGTGGCACAGTCCTTGACTGCCCGTTGCACGACCGTGCCCAGAATCGCCCGAGACAGTCCGCATGCATGACGCCATCTTTCATTCGTTCTTCCTGATCTTCTGCGGCGCCGCCGCCATCGCCACGCTGGCGCTCTATGGCCGCCAGCCGCTGCTGGTGGCCTATGTCGCGCTCGGCGTGCTGCTTGGCCCTTCCGGGTTCAAGCTCACCCAGGATGTCACGCTGCTCGCCGATATTTCCCACATCGGCATCATCTTTCTCCTGTTTCTGCTCGGACTCGACATGCAGCCCGGCGCGCTGTTGCGGGTGTTTCGACGCATCACCCACGTGGTCCTTGCCAGCTCATTGATCTTCGCTGCGGTGGCCTATGGCATCGCCCTGGGCTTCGGTTTCGCCACCGGCGAGGCGCTGGTGGTGGGCGCGGCGATGATGTTTTCCAGCACCATCATCGGGATCAAGCTGCTGCCGGTGACCGTATTGCACCATCGCGCCAGTGGCGAGCTGATGATCGGCATGCTGCTGTTGCAGGACTTTCTGGCCATCATCGTGCTGCTGGTACTGGCCGGCGCCACCGTCGGCTCCTTCGACGGCACCTACGTCCTGCGCGCCCTGGCGGCGCTGCCGCTGGTGGCCGGCTTTGCGCTGCTCGCCGTGCGCCATGCCATCCTCAAGCTGTTCGCCCGCTACGAGCGCATGGGCGAGTACATGTTTCTGCTGTCGATCGGCTGGTGCCTGGGCGTCGCCGAGCTCGCCCATCAACTCGGGCTGTCGCGGGAGATCGGCGCCTTCATCGCCGGCATCTCGCTCGCCACCCATCCGATCTCCCAGCACCTGGCGCTGGCGCTGAAGCCACTGCGGGACTTTTTCCTGATCCTGTTCTTTTTCACCATCGGTGCGCGCTTCGATCTGTCGGTACTGCATGAAGTCGCGCTGCCGGCGCTGGCCTTGGGCGGCGCCATGCTGCTGCTCAAGCCGGTAACCTACCGGCTGCTGTTTCTGGGTCAGACCCAGGTCGGCAGACGCCTGAGTTGGGATCTGGGTTTCCGCCTCGGCCAGTGCAGCGAGTTCTCGTTGCTGGTCGCCTATCTGGCGGCGACCACGGGACTGATCGGCAACGCCGCCTCGCACCTGATCCAGGCCGCCACCATTCTCACCTTCCTGGTGTCGAGCTACGTGATCGTGCTGAATTTCCCCAACCCGATCGCGATTCGCGATTCGCTGCGCCGCGATTGAGCGGCACCGGGCCTCAGACGGGCAATCGGGGCAGCCGGGCGCCCTCTGCCCAGGCTGGCTGCACCGCACCCGGGCCGGCGGGCAACCCGACGCGCTCGCGCCAGGAAAGCGTGCGCCGGTAGGCAATCTGATAAATCGCTGCGCCCTCGGCCGCCCGCGCGGCAAGATATTCGTCGCTGGTCCGCACCGCGTCGATCAGCCCTTGGGCCAGCGCATCGGTGCCCAACCAGACCTCGCCGGTGGCCACGGCCTCGATATCCAGCTGGCTGCGCCGTGCCGCCACGTAGCCCTTGAACAGCGCATGGGTGGCTTCCAGATCGCGCTGGAACTTCTCGCGCCCCTCGGCGGTGTTCTCGCCCAGCACGGTCAGGGTGCGCTTGTACTTGCCAGCGGTGAGCAACTCGACGTCGATGTCGTGGCGCTGCAACAATCGATGCAGGTTGGGAATCTGCGCTACCACGCCGATCGAACCCAGCACTGCAAAGGGTGCGGCCAGGATGCGGTCGGCCACGCAGGCGAGCAGGTAGCCGCCGCTGGCGGCGACCTTGTCGACGCAGACGGTGAGCCGGATCCCCGCCGCCGTGATGCGGTCGAGCTGGCTCGCGGCCAGGCCATAGGCATGGACCAGACCGCCGGCGCTCTCCACCCGCACCACGATTTCGTCGTCGGTGCCGGCACGGGTGAGCACCGCAGTCACCTCGTGGCGCAGCGCATTGACCGCGGAGGCCTGCAAGTCGCCGGCAAAATCGAGCACGAACACGCGCCGCCGGGGCTGCTGGGCGTCCGCCTTGTCCGCCTTGTCGCGCCTGCGCGAAGCCTTGCGCAGCGCGCGTCGCTGCCGGGGTGTCGCCACCATGGCGGCGTCCAGCGCAGCGCTCATGGCACGGACTTCCTCGCCCCAGTCGGTCACCTCGACATGGCCTTTCTGGGCAACCCTGCGGCTCCGACCCAGCAGCGCCACACTGCCGCCCAGCAGCACCAGTACCGCCAGCACCAGGGTCACGACCTTTGCAGAAAACAGCAGGTAAGCACTCAACATGCGGCTAACTCTTCAGCTAGAGGGTCGACTACAGGGCGCTGGCAGTCCGTTGAAAAACAGCCGTGGCGGGCCATCTGCGGCGCGGCATGGTGCTCGCTACCCTGTTCACAAGGCCGCTAGAATTTCAGCGCCGCCACGCAGTCGTTGGCCAGGCGCAGCGAGTCTTCCTGCCGGTCGCGGCCGTGACGCGCGCCGTCCAGATAGATTTCCAGCCCGATGACCATGTCGGCAAAGAAATCGAGATTGCGCGTGCTGTCGTTCAACCCCATTTCCGGATGGTAACGGCTCGTCTGCACGAATTCGTGGGCGCGCCGGAGGATGCCGAGCAGCTCCGACAGTTCCAGCACCTCGGCGGCGCCCTCGATCAGCGAAAACCCGGCTTCGATGTCGCGCCAGTTGTCATCGGCAATGATGCCGTCCTGCAGCACCTCGATGCGCGCCTTGGCGGTGCCCAGCACCGCTCCCATTTCGAGGAGAGCGCTGTTGCGCGCCGCCCGTGCCAGTCCGGTTTGCAGGATCTCGTCCAGCGGCCGGGTGCCCCAGGCCACCAGCTGCTCCCGGCTGGGATTGGCCGCGGAGAAATCGGCCAGCGCACATTCCAGATAGAGGACGGCATCGGCGTATGCGCACAGCTGTTCGGAGCTGAGCACTGCGGATCCAGTCGCGCCGGCAAACTGTCCGGCGTGGACCTGGAAACGATCGGCGATATTGGCGAGACCGATGTCGCGAGCCACGCGGGCGATCTGCGCGCTGTCGTCATCCATTTCGCTCAATACCGACTCCGCCACTGGCCCACCGTCCTGGATCGCGTCCAGGGCATTGCGCAGCCGGATGGCACGCCGCTCGAAATCCTGAAATGGCCCGGGCTCCGCCGGCCGTTCGCGACCCAGCACCTCGGCGCGGATGTGCTCCAGATCCCCATCGACGAAACCCAGATCCGGCAGCGGCAACCAGGCCAGCGCCGCGCCCGCACGCACCTTGGCGGAAATCGCCAACAGCGCGAGAAAGGCGCGCCACAGACCCTCCGGGTAGGGATTGCTCCTGCCTTCCTCGCGGGCACCGGCCAGCGACCGCAGTTGCTTTTCGACCGCCGCCAGCAAGCGCAGACGATCATGGCGCAGAGCTACCCCGCCATTGGCAAAATTGGCCAGCACCAGTTGGTACACCGTCCAGTAGTTGCGCTCGGATTCGGATGCGGAAAAATCCGCCAGCCGTCCAGCACAGCGCATGAGAATATCGAGGCCGCGCTCACGGTTGTCGCCGCGCAGGATATTCACCAGGCCGAGCTGATAAAGATGAAGGATCTGCTTCAGATCCTGGTCCCGGCCGGGGCTGGCGAGGTTGGCCTCCCCCACCCGAAACGGCGCCCAACCGATGGTCGGCAACACCTGGTATTCATAGACCGGAGGCTTGCGCTGCAATGCCCGCAGCGCCGTGATCTCGGGGATCAGCAGACAGGGATTGTCCTGCGCCTCGGCGACCATCCAATTCAGCAAGCGCGGCAGCGTGTTGAACACGTCCTGCAAGGCATCGTTCACCACAGTCCAGCTCAGGGTGCCAGCCTCAGCGGCGCGGATCGCGGCGGACGATTCGTCGAACAACAGGCGCAAGCCATGCAGCTCACAGAGGGTTGCTGCGCCCCAAGCCTCGTGGAGCAGCGCCAGACAGGTCGTGCTGCTCGCGCTGTCGACCCCAGTGACGATCAGCGCCGCCAGATGGTCCACCACTACTCGAAGTTCGCCACCGCTGACCGCGATGACTTCGGGGTTGAGCCTATCCGTTGCCGAGACCATTCCGATGCCGTTTCGGTAGAAGTTCTGGTGGAGGTTTTTGGTAGCAGTCTTGGTGGAGATTTTGGTAGAAGTTTCGGCACGTTACCAAAACATCCTGCTGCGCTCCAGCAGCAATATCGGCCGCCTACGGCGCCGCTTCCGGGGCCTGCGACGCACTCGGCCACAGGCTGCGACCGGCACGCTTGGCGATGGCCGCAAGCCGCGCCGCGTGCGCGGCAAGTTCATCGGCATCCGGCTGGATGACGGGCAGCGGCAAGCGCGTCGCCGCCAGCTTGCGATGCTCCCCGGTACCGCTGGCGCGCTCGGCCTGCTCGTTGCTCTCGAAGCTCAACGCCACCTGCCCGCCGGTCATCAGCAGATAGACGTCGGCCAGCAACTCGGCATCCAGCAGGGCACCGTGCAATTCGCGGTGGCCGTTGTCGACGCCGTAGCGCCGGCACAGGGCATCGAGGTTGTTCTTCTGGCCCGGGTGCAGCCGTCGGGCGAGTGCCAGGGTATCGATGATCTGGCGCGTATCCTCGAGACGGGGCGGCGCTTGGGCCAGCCGCCCCAGCTCGGCGTTGAGAAAGCCGAGATCGAATGCCGCATTGTGGATGATCAGATCGGCATCGCCGAGAAATTCGCACAGCTCCGGGGCGATCTGGGCAAACCGGGGCTTGTGGGCCAGATCTTCGTTGCGGATCCCGTGGACGCTCTCGGCACCGGCATCGATCTCGCGCTCGGGATTCACGTAATGATGAAAACGGCGGCCGGTCAGGCGGCGATTGACCATCTCCACGCAGCCGATCTCGATGATCCGGTGGCCCTGCTCGACTTCGAGGCCGGTGGTTTCGGTATCCAGTACGATCTGTCTCATGCGTCCTTCATTTCGTCGATGGCGCGATTGGCCAGGGCATCGGCAAGCTCGTTCTCGCGATGACCACTGTGGCCCTTCACCCAATGCCAGTGAATTTCATGCCGGGCGGCGGCGGCATCGAGCCGTTGCCACAGATCCTGGTTCTTGACCGGGCTGCGGGCGGCGGTCTTCCAGCCCTTCGCCTTCCAGCCGGCCAGCCATTGGGTGATGCCCTGACGGACATACTGGGAATCGGTGGTCAGGTCTACTCGGCACGGCTGCTTCAGCGCCGACAGCCCCTCGATGGCGGCAATCAGCTCCATGCGGTTGTTGGTGGTGTGGCGATCGCCGCCGTAGAGGACCTTTTCATGATCGCCATAGCGCAGCACCACGCCCCAGCCGCCGGGCCCGGGATTGCCTCGGCACGCCCCGTCGGTGAAGAGTTCCACCCGCTTGCACTCGTCCCGCGCCATCTCAGCGCTCCCCGGAATTGGCGGCGATCCGGGCGCGGCCCGCGCCGGCCCCGAGCAAGGCAGCACCGCGCATCCGCGGTCGCTGATACAAGGGCTGCAAGGGAACGGCGCGTTTGGTTGCGGTAATCACGTAAGAGCGCACTCCTCGACTATCGAACAACATCCGCCAGGCATCTTCGAACGGCATCCGCCAGGCGTTTCTTGCTTCCCGCACGGGGTTATCGACGGCAAATCCCAGCAGTGCCAACCAGTCCACCAGACGGGAACGGCGCAAACTGTTGTGGCGCCACACGCTGTGCGCGCACAGCGGCGAAAGCAACCACTTGGCGATGCCGAACGGCGAATAGGGATCGAAACCGACCAGCACCAGACGCCCGCCGGGACGTAGCGTGCGCGCCGCCTCTGCCAAGACCGCGTGGGGCAGACGCGCAAAGTCGAGCACATGGTGCAACACCACCACATCGACAGTATCCGAAGGCAACGGCAAGGCATCGAACGCCACCACTGCTGCCACTTCCTCTCCTGAAGCGGCCGCCAACGAAAACCGGCAGGTCTGCGGAAAACTGGTAGCCACGCCCTTGCCGGGAGCGATGCCCAAATGCACCAGACGAAAACCGGGCGCCCCGGGCAGCCGGCGGCAGGCCGCTCGCTCCGCCTCCAGCACCGCCCGGCCGGCCGGGGTATCGAACCAACTGCCAAGGACCAGCTGCATGGCGGCCGGCGCGCCGACCCGATAGCGGTGCCGGATGGCATCGGCGATGCGCATTCTGCCGCCCGCTCTCACCTCCACGACCTCCGCCTCTCGACCTGTTCCTAGTATGGGCAATGGACCGGGCGAAGGCCAAGTCGCGCTCCATCGCGACGGTCGATCGCCTGCAACTACCCGGCGACCGGTTCAACCACCCAGGAGAGACCGGTTCAACCACCCAGCAGCGACCAGTTCAACCATCCAGCGACCCGCCGTGGATCCGTGGTTTACCCCAGCGCCACAACGGACTACCATCCGGCCATGGGTTCTGCACCTCCTGGCTCGGGCCGGCGACGAAATTGAAGTAGAGGTGTGCGACACAGCGCGGCGGGAGCACGGTCAATGCTTGGGAATCGGATTCCCAGCCAGCTTCCGCCACTGATCCTCTCGGGAACTGCCAGGTTATTGGTGGCTCCCGACGCGACAGGTGCCGCCAATGAAAATCAACAGAGTGCTCTCCGTGGGCCGGGAACTTGACCGGTTCCTGGCTGCCCGGTTCATGATTTTCCGGGCCATGGCTGCCCTGTTCATGGTTTCCCTGTTGACACTGGGCATGAGCGGATCGCGGGCCATTGCCGCTCCGCCCGGCACGGGCTCCCCGCCGGGCGACCTGGAATCCGACCCGCTGACCGACCTCGCCATCACGCCCGCAACCGGGTCCCCGGAATTCCGGATCCTCCCCCACCCGGGCACGCGATTCGGCGGCCAGCCAGCCTCGTTCAATGCCTGGCAGGTGCTGGGTTCCCGAATGGATTTCGCGCTGAATTACAACCAGCCTGCCGTGGACGAATCGCTGCAACGCTATCTGCGGGATCCGGGCGAGGTCACCCACGCCCTGCCCCGAGCGGAGCTGTACCTGCCCTACATCACCGAACGCATGGTGGCCAACAACCTGCCACCGGAACTGGCCCTGCTGCCGTTCATGGAAAGCGCCTACAACCCCAGCGCCCAGTCGCCCCGCGGTGCCTCCGGGCTGTGGCAGATCACCCCAGCCACCGCAGATCGACTGGGTCTGACCAGAAACCGTTGGTGGGACGGCCGCAACGATCTGATCCACTCCACGGATGCCGCCATCGATTACCTCAGCTATCTGAATCGCCGCTTCGATGGCGACTGGCTGCTATCGCTGGCCGCCTACAACAGCGGCGAGGGAACGGTTTCCCGTGCCATCGCCGTCAACGAAAGGAAAGGCGAAGATACCGACTTCTGGGCGCTTGACCTGCCGGATCAGGCGCGCGCCTTCGTGCCCAAGTTTCTCGCCCTGGCAAAGTTTTTCCAGGATTCAGACAAGCTACCCGAAGCCGATCCGACGCGTACCGCGTCAGCGCATTCACTCCAGGCGCTTACCCTGTCCAGGCAGATCAGTCTGACCCGCGCGGCCAAACTCGCCGATATCGATTACGACTTGCTCAAGCGCCTCAATCCCGGCATCAAACTGGGCGTCACCCCGCCTCAAGGCCCTCACCAACTGGTACTGCCGCAAAACGCCGCACAGCGCCTGCTGGCCGCGATCGCCGCTGCGCAGTAACGCGAGCCGCAACCGCTGCTGGCGGCCAGAACGGCGCCAACGCCCGCTGTACCGAAATTACCGGACCAGCCGTTCAACGAAGGCCTTGAGCAGCCGAGGGTCGCGCCAGGGCACGTCGTGATGATCCTCGATCAGATGGGGACTGCCGCGATCGCGCAGCCATTCATTCGGAAACAGCGCCACCCGCTGCGGCGACTCGCTCATCGATTCAGGGGAATAGTCCGCACCGCTGAGCTTGCTGGCCAGGACAAGGCCATGATCGCGCCCCCATAGCCGACCAATCATGCAGCCCGGCGTTGGCCGCAGATTGATTTCGAGCACCACGGCCCGATCGTGCTCCTCATCGAGAATCAGATCGACGGAACTGAAGCCGCTGATTCCCAGGCGCCCGATCAAGACCCGGGCGGTGTGCTCCGCCGCCGGATGATCTACCCGTTGCAGTACGCTGCTCGGCCCGGTGGGACCGGGGTGCGTCTGGATCTTCGCCAACGTCAGAGTTTCCAGCACTTCGCCATCCCAGGAAACACTGGCCTGGGCCGCCAGGGTTCCGCGCACATACTCGCTGACCGACAGGCGCTGTTGGGCATCCTGTTGGCGCAGAACCTGCCAGGCTTCCTCGAGTTCGCGCGCAGTGGCACAGATTCGCACGGCATGACCGCCGGCGCCGTACTCGCCCTTGAGCACCACGGGATAACCCGTGGTATCGGCAAAGGCCCGCGCCTGATCGATGTCGGCGGCAGTGACTTGCCGAGGCACGGCCAGTCCCAATTCCTCCGCGAGCGCATGGAGCTCAATCTTGCTCGCCGCCCGGCGATGCCCCTGCGGATCACCGAGCGAACGCCGCACCAACCCGGTGACGTCGGCGGACTCCGGCGCCAGCCGTCCAGCGTTTTCGGCGTCGACGATGTTGTGGAGAAAGCGGATCGCCAGATCGCACGCCGGAATCAGAATGTCCGGCCGCTCACTGCGCACCGCCGCCACCAGATTCGGCCAGGCACTGCCCTCCTCCGGCATCGCCACCAGGTAACTGTTGAATCCGGACTGCGCGAGATAGCTGTCGCCATGACACAACGAACCCACCAGAAAACCAGCTTCATGCAGCGTTTCAGGGAGCCGTGCCGGCCCCATCCATGAAGGCGAGAACAGCAGGATCAGGGCTCGCGGTTGGCGCTTTGCTTCATTTTCCGTCATCACGCTTCCTTATCGGCAAGAAGGGAGAACACTCCAGGGGGCATCCACACGACGCCGCGGGCATTTCCGACCTCACTTGATGTACGCCTGTAGATACGCCTTGACCAAGGCGGGATCGCGCCAGGGCACGTCGTGATAGGCCTGAAACAGATAGGGACTGCTGCGATCCCGCAGCCATTCATTGGGAAACAGGGCGACCGGTCGCAGCGGCTCGGCTACCGGTTCGCGCACATGGGGCACCCCGACCAACTGGCTCCACAGTGCCCGTGCATGGGAGCGCCCCCACAGGTGACTGACGGTGCATCCCGGTACCGGGCGCGGATTGAATTCGATCAGGTGGGCACGCCCCTGGCCATCGATCATGAAACCGGCCGAGCTGAAGCCACTGATGCCCAGCTGTTTCACCAGCGCACGAGTGGCCTGCTCGGCATCGGGACAAACGATGGGCCGCAGCACGCTGCTGGGTCCGGTTGGCCCGGGGTGCGTCCGCTCCTTCACCACTGTGATGGCTTCCAGCATTTCGCCTGCCCAGGAAACACTGGGCTGCGATGCGATGGTCCCCTCGATGAACTGCTCGATCAGCAAGCGCTGCCCTGCTTCGGCACTGAGCAGCGACTGAAACGCCGCATCCAGTTCGGCAGCGGTGCCACAGATATGCACGGCGCTACCGGCACAGCCGTATTCCGCCTTGATCACCACCGGATACCCCACCGCCGCGGCGAAGGCCCTGGCGTCGGCAAGGTTCGCGACCCTCTCCTGGCGAGGCACTGATAGACCCGCTTCCCGCGCGACCGCGTGCGTCTCGATCTTGCTCAATCCCCGCCGGTGGCCCTCCGGATCACCCAGGGAGCGCCGCACCAGATCGACGACATCGGACACCTCTGCCCGCAAGCGACCCGCCTTCTGTTCTGCATCGATATTGTGGAGAAAGCGCACGGCGAGCTCGCAGGCCGGAATCAGCAATTCCGGTTTCTGGCTGCGTACCGCCGCGACCAGATTGGGGAAGGCACTGCCCTCCTCGGGCATCGAGACCAGATAGGAGTTGGACGCCGAGCGTGCGAGAAAGCTCTCGGCATGGCAATACGAACCCACCTGGAAACCAGCGCCCACCAGCACCTCAGGCAGACGGGCCGCGGCGATCCAGCTCGGCGAAAACAGCAGGACCAACACTCGCGGTTTGCGGTTGTTCGGATTGTCGGCCATGGCCTCTCCTGGCACAGGACGGGACGCGGCCGGCATTGTAGCCGCCCCTTCGCACTGTGCGCCCGCCTCAGGATCATCCTGGGCTGGCTCTTTCAGTCCCAGTTCGAACCGGACAACCGCGGGGCAACACCCGGTGGCAGTGGCAGTGGCAGTGGCAGTGGCAGTGGCGGTGGCGGTGGCGGTGGCGGTGGCGTTCCAGGTCACTGCGACCCGGCATCTGCGACAATGCCTTCCCGGCAACAGGACACCCATGGCGTGGCAGGCGATATCCCCGAGTTGTTGGACCAGGCGGTAACCCTGCACCGCGCCGGTCGCCTCGCCGAGGCCACCCGGCGCTACCAGGAAATCCTCCGCCGCGAGCCGCAACATTTCGACGCGCTCCATCTGCTCGGCGTCGCCCGGCTGCAAGGCGGCGACGTCGCCGGAGCGCTATCGTTGCTGGAAGTCGCCGTGCGCCAGCGACCCGACAACGCCGACGCCTGGGTGAACCTGGGCAACGCACTGCGCGAAAGCGCCCAGAGCGATCGCGCCCTGGCGGCCTTCGACCGTGCCCTGGCCCTTCACCCCCGCCTTGCCCAGGCCCACTACAACCGTGCCCTGACGCTCCAGTACCGGGGCGCCACCGCCGCAGCGCTGGACAGCTACGACCGCGCCCTGGCACTGGAACCGCATTTTCTCGACGCCCACTACAACCGAGGTGCTGCGCTGCAGACGCTGCGGCGTCCGGCGGAAGCGGCCGACGCCTTCGCACACGTGCTATCGCTTGCACCCCACTGTCCCAATGCCGCTGGCAAACTGATGTATTCCCGCTTGCTGGCCTGCGATTGGACAGGCTACGAACGCCAGCACAGCAGCCTCATCACTGCCGTACTTGCGGGAGAGGAAGCCTGCGATCCGTTCGCCTTTACCGGCATCGCCGACGCCCCCGCCGCCCAGCTCGCCTGCGCGCGCACCTATGCCACGCACCGCTTTCCTCCCGCCGCGCAGCCACTCTGGAACGGCGAACGCTATCACCACGACCGGATCCGCGTTGCCTATGTCTCCGCCGATTTTCACGATCACCCCACCAGCCATCTCGCTGCCGGCCTGTTCGAGCGCCACGACCGCAGTCGCTTCGAGATCACCGCCATCGCCTTGGGGCCCCGGCGCGAGGGCGCCATGCGCCAACGCGTCGGCGCGGCTTTCGATCACTTCATCGAAATGGGGGATCGCAGCCCAAACGCAATCGCGAGACTTATGCGGGAAGCGGAAATCGACATCGCCGTCGATCTGATGGGCTACACCCTGGGTGGCCAGCCGGAGATCTTCGCGTTGCGTCCCGCGCCGATCCAGGTTGCCTATCTCGGCCAGCCCGCGACCACCGGCGCGCCCTATATCGATTATCTGATCGCCGATGCCATGGTGATTCCTCCCGCGCAACGCCGCCACTACACCGAGCAGGTCGTCTATCTGCCCGACTGTTACCAAGTCTGCGATGATCGCCGAATGCTCGCGACACCCACACCATCGCGCACCGAGGTCGGGCTGCCGGAAACGGGATTCGTATTCTGCTGCTTCAACAATCACTACAAGATCACGCCGGAACTGTTCGCAATCTGGATGCGCCTGTTGCTGCATACGCCGGGCAGCGTGCTCTGGCTGCTGGTGGACATTCCCGACGCCGTGGCCAACCTCCGTACTGCCGCCGCCGCGCATGGGGTGGCGCCGGAGCGCCTGATCATGGCACCGCGGGCACCAAACGATGTCCATCTTGCGCGGCAACGCCGCGCCGATCTGTTTCTGGACACCTTGCCCTACAACGCCCATACCACTGCCAACGAGGCGCTGTGGCTGGGGCTGCCCGTACTGACTTGTCCCGGTGAAGGTTTCGCGAGCCGCGTGGCGTCCAGCCTGCTGCATACGCTGGGAATGCCCGAACTGATCGCCCCCGATCTGACCAGCTACGAGCGCGAAGCCCTGGCCTTGGCGAGCAACCCGGAACGGCTGCAACGATTGCGGGAACGTCTGGCGAGCCGGTGCGCCACAAGCCCGTTGTTCGACACCGATCGCTTTCGCCGCCACCTCGAACAGGCCTTCATGACCATGCGGGAACGCAGCGCGCGGGGACTGAAACCGGAGAGCTTTGCGGTAGCCCGGATAGATACTCCGGCCTGCCTCGGCACGGAGCACCCCGGGTTCGCGGAATAGAAGATAGCGAGCGGTGGCCTGACCCTTCCTCCGCCGATGACGGATCGATCGCGCTTAAGGCGACAGATCCGCGCGCAGCGACGCCACGACCTCGGCCGCGAACACCACTTCTGCGACAGGATAGGCGGGCAACTCGATGCCCCCGGTAATGGCGGCTCCGGCGGCCAGGTCAGCGATTGCCGATTCCGGCAGTTCGAAGCGGAGAAAATGCACCGCCGCGGTTTTCTGACCGCGTTCCCGGTCCATGTCTTCGTCGGCAATGGCATAGATGCGCTCGCCGAAGCCCACGCGCACCCAGACCCGGTCCTCGATGCCACCGAGGCGATCCAGCTGAACCCGGCGCTCCTCGGGATCGTCGTACTCCAGCATGAAGGTCGCCTTCCAGTTGCGGCCATCGGGTATCAGCGGATTGTACGCATCGAGTTCTTCCTGAATCCCGCTTGGCTCGAACACGCGCTCGATACGCAGCATCTCCTGGATCTGATACTGGATCGTCAGACGATCTTCGAAATACAGCCGCGCATGGGCACCCAGCGCAACCTGCCGATGGTGTTTGTGCGTCAGCACGGCGCTGCGAAACTCGGCGCGTCGCTCCGCGTACTGCTCAAGCGACCATAGATCGCTTCTGGACAACTTCTGCATGTTCCTCCTTCAAAGACCGTAGGCCATGCGCAACAGCGTCATGGGATGCCGGGGAATTTCGATCTTCTCCGCCAGATCGGCAATATGCACCGCTGCCATGGGACAGTCGCTGGCAAAGTGGGTTGGTTCGAGCTGGTCGATCTTGCGTGCTACGGGCCGACCAATCTTGACTGCCTTGGCGTGGGTCTCGACCTTTACCGCATAGGTACCGTCGTGGCCGGAGCAGCGCTCCTGCGGATGCACCTTGGTGTCGGGAACCAGCGCGAGAATGTCGCGCGTCTTCATGCCGATGTTCTGCACACGCAAGTGGCAGGCGAGGTGATAGCCAATGTCGCCTAGCGGGGTCTTGAAGTCGGTGTTGAAGCGACCTTCCTTGTGGCGCAGGAACAGATATTCGAACGGATCAAAAAACGCCTTGCGGACCTTCTCCACCTCGGGATCGTCCGGATAAAGCAGCGGCAATTCCTGCTTGTACATCAGCACGCAGGAAGGCACCGGGGCGATCAGGTCATAACCGGCATCCACCAGGCGCGCCAGTACCGGAATATTCGCCGACTTCAGCCGATCCACCGCATCGAGATCGCCCAGTTCCAGCTTGGGCATGCCACAGCACGCCTCCCTGGGAACCAGCTCGATAGCGATGTCATTGTGCTGAAAGACCTTGAAAAAATCCTCGCCGAGATTCGGACTGTTGTAATTCCCATAACAGGTCGCGTACAACGCCACCCTGCCGGTGGTTCGGCCGGCCGGTATCGGCGTCAGCTCGCGCGCAAGGGACTTGACGGACTTGCGCAAGGTTTTGCTGTGATATTTCGGCACCGGCGCGTCACGGTGTACGCCGAAGCCATGTTCAAAAATCTTGCGGAAGGTCGCATTTTCGTTAAGTGCGTTAACGGTAATGTCCACTAGGGGAATAGTCGCGAGTCGCCCTACCCTGTCGGTGCTGGTGAGCGTCCGATCGCGCAGAGACGCGCCCTGTTCACGGAACTTCACTGCCTTTGCACGCAGCATCAGATGGGGAAAATCGATGTTCCACTCGTGCGGCGGGACATAGGGACACTTGGTCAGGTAACACAGATCACACAGATAACAGTGATCCACGACCTTTTTGTAATCCTCCCTGGCCACCCCATCGACTTCCATGGTTTCCGAGGAATCCACCAGATCGAACAGCGTGGGAAAAGATTCGCACAAATTGACGCAGCGCCGACAGCCATGACAGATGTCGAAGACGCGCTCCAACTCGGTTTCCAGCGCATCGCGATTCCAGAATTCGGATGTGCGCCAAGCGATCGGATGCCGCGTTGGCGCTTCGAGACTGCCTTCTTTGATGATTCCCGAATCTCCACTCATGACATGCCCTCTTCACACGGCCTATTCGATCGTTCGGTTCGGGTCGCTCGACACATACGCCGACGGCACCAGCGAGCGGCAGAAAAGTCTTGCGCCGGTGGGCTTGGCCTTATACTTGGTGCCTGCCCAGAAACTCCATCGCGGGCGTGGTCAGCAGCCTGCGACCACACCCGCAATGGTGCCGGTCTCAGCTGTTGAGCGTATCCAGCGCCTTCTGGAAACGGTTGGCATGGCTGCGCTCAGCCTTGGCCAGGGTTTCCATCCAGTCGGCGATCTCATCGAAACCTTCATCGCGAGCAGTCTTTGCCATACCCGGATACATGTCGGTGTACTCGTGGGTTTCGCCGGCGACTGACGCCTTCAGATTATCGGCAGTGCTGCCAATCGGCAGGCCCGTTGCGGGATCGCCCACTTCTTCCAGATATTCGAGATGTCCGTGCGCATGTCCGGTTTCACCCTCTGCGGTGGAGCGGAAGACGGCGGCAACGTCGTTGTAGCCTTCGACATCCGCCTTGGCGGCGAAATAGAGATAGCGTCGGTTGGCCTGGGACTCACCAGCGAACGCGTCCTTGAGGTTTTTCTCGGTCTTGCTGCCTTTCAGAGCCATGGAATTTCTCCTTGTCGATACAAGCGTCAAAATACGGCCACAACGGCATGCTACACCGTCTAGGCACCAGGGCCCCTTACGGAGCTTGCGACTACCTTAGCCCCTTCGCTACAATCGGTAAAGTAAATTTTTTTTTGACAATCGATCGATTTTAGCGATGGCCCAAAAACCCACGTTGAGGCAACTGAGGTATCTCTGCGCGCTGGCGGACGAACGTCATTTCGGCAATGCCGCCAAGGTTTGCCATGTCACCCAATCGACCCTCAGCGCCGGCATCCAGGAACTGGAAACCGGACTGGGCGTGACACTGATCGAGCGGGCGAGCAAGAACGTGCTGCTGACCACCGCCGGCCAACTTGTCGTGAAACGGTCGCGCCACATCCTGCTGGAAGTGGAGGCGCTGGTCGAAGAAGCCGCGTCGGCACTGCAACCTTTCCAGCGACCGATCCGGCTCGGCGTGATCCCCACGATTGCTCCCTTTCTCCTGCCAGCTGCGCTTGCGGCGCTGCGCAGGGATCATCCCGATTTTCGCTTGTTGATCCGGGAAGATCTGTCGGAAAGGTTAGTCAGCCTGCTGCTGAACGGCGAGCTGGATCTGCTGCTGATGGCGTTGCCCTACCCCGCCGGACCAGTCGCCATCCAGCACCTGTTTGACGACGCGTTCCTGCTTGCCTACCCCAAGGGGCATCCACTCGGGGACATCAAGGAGTTGCGCACGCATCATCTGAAGGGTCAGGATCTGTTGTTGCTGGAGCGGGGTCATTGCCTGCGCGACCAGGCACTGGAAGCCTGCAAACTGCTGAATTCGACGATTTCGCTGTCGTTCGAAGCCACCAGTCTACACACGCTAGTGCCCATGGTGGCCAATGGGATAGGGGTCACCCTGCTGCCGCAAATGGCCATCGACAGCGGCATTCTCTCCGGAATCGACAACATCGAAACCCGGGCATTCCACGGCAAGCAGGTCACCCGCTCCATCGATCTGCTGTGGCGCAAACAAAGTCCACGTGAAGCCGAGTACCGCCTGCTCGGAGGCTATCTCGCGCCAAACGCCTGTCCGCACTAGGCCTTGTCGCTGCCCAAGGCCAGCGTCCCGTTGGCCTGCTCGCCTACGAAGGGCAGAGCAGGCTTTCGGGTCGATTCTGGACGAATGCTGAATTTTTAGAGAGGGACGACTTTTTCTGCCTGCGGGCCCTTTTGGCCCTGGGTGACTTCAAAAGAGACTTTTTGCCCCTCTTTCAAGGTCTTGTATCCATCCGACACGATAGCGCGGAAATGAACGAACACATCCGGACCGTTTTCCTGCGCGATGAAGCCATATCCCTTGTCAGCGTTGAACCACTTGACGATACCTGTTGCCGTGGACATTTCTTGAACTCCGATGCGAAACTAAATCAGGCACGTGGTGCCCAGGATCAGCCCCCTGAATGACTCCGCGATGACACCTACCCGCGCAACAGAAACCTGCGCAGCAGACCCCCGCCCAGCCTCCCGGGGAGCAACCCTAGGGATACCTCGCTTGGCGAGGGTACAGGTTTTTTGTTATTTCAACCAGCCACAGGCCAGAACCACAACTTGGAGGCCCACAGCCGACGCAAGCCAGCCAACTTGAGGGAGCAGGCTGACAGGGAAATTCACACCCGCTAGCGCTTCATGTAGAACGCATTCCACTTGTTGCCATCGAGGTCGCGGAAGTAACCGCAATGAAAGGCATCTCCACGCGGGCCGGGCGCGCCTTCATCCGTCCCACCCAGCGCCAGCGCCTTGGCGTGCAATGCTGCGACCTGCTCCGGAGAGTCCGCCGTCAATGCCACCATGGCGCCATTCCCCGCCGTGGCCGGTTTGCCGTCGAACGGCTTCATGATCATGAGCATCGGCGCGCCTTTGGGCCCGACCCAACCAACGGAGCGTTCGTTTGCCATGGCACGCTTCCCGCCAACCAGCGCAAGCAACTCGTCGTAGAACCCGGCCGCGCGCTCCAGATTATTGGTGCCCAGCGTGATGTAGTTGATCATCGGTTTATCCCCTGATGGTGTATCCCCGGATGGGGTAGTTGTATGCTGGCCGGCGTCCAGAATGTCTGGTGCGCGGCACCTCGGCGAGCATAGACAGGCCGGCCACATCCGCGCAAGCGGGATCGCAACGGTCAGCGCACCTGGAACCCGGCGCAAGCCTCCTTGTCATAGCCGTTGGCTGCCACTGGCCAACACACCAATTCTCGGAGAGAAACAGAACGATGGAAAGAATCAAGCCTCACGCGATTCAGCTCTGTGCCGCTGCTTTCGCGGTCACTCTGACGCTGTCCGCCTGCCAAAAGCAGGACGACCCCGCTGCTCCCCAGCAGCAGACCCCGTCGCTCACGGAGCACGCCTCAAGCCTCCAGAAAAAAGCTGAAGAAAAATTGGCCACCGCAGCAGAAAAAGCCGAAGCAACGGCCACCAAAGCCGCTGAGAAATCCCGTGAAGTGGCAGCCGAAACGGCTCAGAAAGTAGGTACCGCAGTGGAAACCGCCGGCCAGAAAACCCGCGAGGCGGGCGAGGTCATCACCGACAAGGCCCTTTCACAGCCGGAACGTCTGCCTGCTCAACAGGAAGGCAACTCCCAGGAAGACAGCGCTCAGGAAGGCAGCACCCGGTAAATCCCATGCATTGCCGGCACCCTTGCGATACCGACAAAGCGATCGCCCTCGCGCGCCCAGGCGCGAGGGCGGCAACCCCTCAATCGTAAACGATCACTCCGCGGGCATTCTTGCCCGCCTCCAGGTCGGCAAAGGCCTGGGGAGCTTCGTCGATTCGATAGATGTGGGTGACCATCCGATCGAGATCCAGCTTGCCCTGCTTGTAGAGCTCAAGATATTTCGGAAAATCGACGCGGAACTCGGCGCCACCGTACATGGATCCCTTGAAGGTCTTGGCGGTGAGCGGAAACATCAGCGCGTTCAATTCGAGCTTCTGCGACAACTTGCCCACGCCAACCACGGTCATGGTGCCACCGCGGCGCGTGGCCTTCTGCGCCTGGTCGACAACCGCGGGAATGCCGATTGCCTCGAAACCATAATCGACGCCGATGCCATCGGTCAGCTCCATGATCCGCTTCAGCGGATCATTGGCGGCATTGATGACGTCCGTAGCACCGACGTCCTTGGCAATCGCCAGCTTTTCGTCCGACAGATCGATCGCAAAGATGCGCGCGGCGCCGGCAATGCGGGCGCCCTGGATGATCGACAGGCCAACTCCACCGGCGCCAAACACGGCTACCGTACTACCCGGCTTGACCTGGGCAGTCTTCAGCGCAGCGCCCACGCCCGTGGTCACCCCGCAGCCAACCAATGCTGCGGCCTTCATGTCTACATCATCGGGAATCTTGACTAGGCACATCGAGGGCACCACGGCGTACTCGGCCATGTTGCCGAGAAACTGCATGACGTTGATGTCCTTGCCGTCGAGATGCACCCGGCTGGTGCCGTCCATCATCTTGCCGTTCGGGTTGCTGCGCAGACACAGATAGGGTTCGCTGCGCAGGCAGTGATAGCAATCGCCGCAATTGGGCACGAAGGACAGCGTCACATGATCGCCGGACTTGACGTTGGTTACCCCCGGCCCGACTTCCTGAACGATGCCCGCACCCTCGTGCCCCAGCACCATGGGAAAGGGGACGGGAATGGTGCCGTTGATCACCGAAAGATCGGAATGGCAGATCCCCGTCGCCTTCATCTTCACCAGAACCTCGCCGGCTTTTGGCGGATCCAAGGTGACCTCCTCCACGGCGAAACGGTTCAAATCGTGGGCGACGACAGCTTTCATTTTCATAGGGCAGTTCTCCGGCAAAAAACCGCGCGAGTTTACCACCGATCCGCGCGGCACCCCTTACAATCCGGGCTCAACCTGACTGCGCCGATACGACCGTGACAAACCCACGCCCCGCCCTGCATCCCCAACTCACGGCCGATTGCCATGGGCTCTTCCAGGCGCCCTCCGGCTACATACTGCTGCACCGCAATGCCGTGTTGCCCTGGCTGATCCTGGTGCCCGACACCGATATCCAGGATCTCCTCCAGGTGCCGGCAGAGCTACGCGACGCAGCACTCGCAGACTGCGCAGTACTCGATGCCTACATCCGCAAGCGCTGGCAGGTGGATAAAGTGAATTTTGCCGCCATCGGCAATGTAGTGCCCCAGTTGCATCTGCATCTGGTGGGCCGGCGCGATGGAGATGAATGCTGGCCAAAGCCGGTCTGGGGCCACCTGCAAACCACTACGGCCTACACCGAAACCGAAACCTTGCGCATCCGCGCCGAGGTTCGCGCACTCTGGCCCTAACACTGCTCACTCCGAAAGAACGCGGGCCGAACCGAAAGCACGCAGGCCAGGCCCCAGGTCGGCGCGAAGCCGCAGCACTGCCGCGCAAAGCGAAAGCGAAAGCGAAAGCGAAAGCGAAAAAAGTTTTACCGAGAAATGGGGTGGCTGACGGGGATCGAACCCGCGACCACAGGAGCCACAATCCTGTGCTCTACCAGCTGAGCTACAGCCACCACTACTGGACGCCGAAGTTGCTCCGGCGGCTAACGCACCCGCACCGGCTTCCTGTGGAAATCGATACCGGCATTGACCTGTCCGCGAATCTTTGGCGCGCCCGGCAGGATTCGAACCTGCGACCCACGGCTTAGAAGGCCGTTGCTCTATCCAGCTGAGCTACGGGCGCGTAAGCGTGCGACCTGCGGCCCACTTCTTCATCCAACTCGCCGCTATGACGACCTGGAAAGCTGGTCGGGGAAGAGGGATTTGAACCCCCGACATCCTGCTCCCAAAGCAGGCGCGCTACCAGACTGCGCTATTCCCCGGGCGAAAGCTCGCGTGAGCGAGGCGCGATCATACGCGCGGGCTGCCACAGGGTCAATTTTCCTGCCCCCATTTCCGATCCCGCTCAGCCCTCCAGCAACCTTCCAGCAGCCTTCCGGCAGCCCGAGCTTGCGCACCGACGAAGGTCGCACCTTCGGCATTTGACCCCGGTCATTGCCCAGCCGCAGCGGCGATCTCCCGATCCCGGTGCGACCCACCCTTGAAGATCCGCCGGATCACCAGGAAGAACACGGGCACGAAGAACACCGCGAGCAGCGTACCGGTGATGACGCCACCCAACACGCCGGTGCCCACCGCATTCTGGCTCTCGGATCCAGCACCAGTGCTCAGCGCCAGCGGCAGTACCCCGAGCGCGAACGCCAGTGAGGTCATCAGAATGGGCCGAAAGCGCAACCGCACCGCATCACCAATGGCTTGCAGCAGCGGCGCCCCGCGCGCCTGCTCATCCCGGGCAAACTCGACGATGAGGATTGCATTCTTGGCCGACAAGCCCACGGTGGTCAGAATGCTGACCTGGAAAAAGATATCGTTGGCCATCCCCCGACCATAGGCCGCCAGCAGTGCCCCGATCACTCCCAAGGGCACTACCAGCATGACGGCAAAGGGCACCGACCAACTCTCGTACAGCGCCGCCAGCGCGAGAAATACCAGTGCGATCGACAGCGCATACAGCAGTGGTGCTTGCGCCCCTCCCTGGGTTTCCTGCAGCGAGATCCCCGTCCACTCGTAACCGATGCCCCCAGGCAGTCTCGTCGCCAGCTCCTCCATGGCGGCAATGGCCTCACCGGTGGCATGCCCGGGCGAAGCTTCGCCGATGATCTCCATCGCCGGCACCGCGTTGTAGCGCTCCAGACGCGATGCCTTCTTGGTCCAGTCCGTGCTGGCAAAAGCCGAGAAAGGCACCATTTCCCCCTGGTTGTTGCGCACGAACCAACGGCTGAGGTCTTCAGGGGTCATGCGATAGCCGGTGTCGCCCTGCACGTACACCTTCTTGACCCGTCCATTGTGGATGAAGTCGTTGGTATAGCTGGAAGCCCAGGCAGTGGCCAAGGTGTCGTTGATCGACGCCAGGGACAGGCCGAGCGCCCGCGCCTTTTCGCGATCAATCCGAACCTCAAAATGCGGCGTGTCCTCCTGGCCGTTGGGGCGCACCTTGGCCAGCCGAGAATCCTGGGCGGCCGCGGCAAGCAACTGGTTACGGGCCGCGAGCAATGCGCCGTGACCGCGGTGGGCGTTGTCCTTGAGCTGAAACACGAACCCCGCCGAGTTGCCCAATGCGCGAATCGGCGGCGGCGAAAATGCTACCGCGCGGGCATCCTTGATGGTCGAAAATGCGCCAATTGCTCGTGCGGCCACTGACTTCACGTCCATTCCCGGTTCGGCCCGGTCATCCCAGTGGTGCATCTGGATATAGCACTGGCCGTTGTTCTGGCCGCGACCGGTAAAGCTGAAACCGGTGACGCAGTACACCGTCTTGATGGTCTTGTTTTCCTGCTCTTGATAGTACTTCTCCACTTGTTCGATTACGCCCCGCGAACGCTCCATGGTGGCGCCCACCGGCAGCTGCACTTGGCTGAACATCAGTCCGGGATCGTCCTCCGGCAGAAAGGCCGTCGGCAAGCGCGTGAACATGACCACTACCACGCCGATCACCGCGGCATAGATGACCAGATAGCGCAGCGGCTTGCCCAGCATCCGGCTGACCAGGCTGGAGTACCCGTTGGTGGTGCTGCGAAAGGCCCGGTTGAACCAGCCAAAGAAACCGCGTCTTTCGTGGTGACCGCCAGCCGGAATCGGCTTGAGCATGCTGGCGCACAGTGCCGGGGTGAGCACCAGAGCCACAAACACCGACAGCACCATGGCCGAAACGATGGTGATGGAAAACTGCCGGTACACCGCCCCGGTGGTGCCGGGAAAAAACGCCATCGGGATAAACACTGCCGAGAGCACGGTGCCGATACCCACCAAGGCACCCTGGATCTGCCCCATCGACTTGCGCGTGGCCTCGCGCGGGGACAGCCCCTCCTCCGCCATGATGCGCTCGACGTTCTCCACCACGACGATGGCGTCGTCCACCAGGAGACCTATGGCCAGCACCATCGCGAACATGGTCAGGGTATTGATCGAAAAACCCGTCGCCTGGAGGATGCCGAAGGTGCCGAGCAGCACCACCGGGATGGCGATGGTCGGGATCACGGTGGCACGCAGGTTCTGCAGGAACAGAAACATCACCAGGGTGACCAGGATCACCGCCTCGATCAGCGTTTCCACTACGCCGCGAATTGCCACCTGGGTAAAGGGCGCGGTGTCGTAGGCAAGCTCCATGTGCATGCCTTCGGGAAGTTCGGACTCCATCTCGGCCAATTTGGCCTTGATCAGCTTCGCCACTTCCAGCGCGTTGGAATGCGGCGCCTGCTGAACCACGAAACCGGTAGCTTCATGGCCACGAAAATGACTGAGGAACTGGTAATTTTCGCCACCCAGTTCGCTGCGCCCCACGTCGCGTAAATGCACCCTGGAGCCGTCGCTGTTGACGCGCAAGACGATATCTTCAAACTCTTCGGGCGTCTTCAGTAGTGTCTGGCCGATCACGGTGGCATTGAGCTGCTGGCCGGGAGGCGCCGGCCCCATGCCCAGCTCCCCGGCGCGTACCTGAAAATTCTGCTCACGGATTGCCGCGGTGACGTCGCCCGGGGTCAACTGATAGCTGTTGAGCTTGTCGGCATCGAGCCAGATGCGCATCGCATACTGGGAGCCGAACAGCGTGACATCCCCCACCCCGTTGAGTCGGCTGATCGGCTCCATGATGTTGGCGGCGATATAGTCCGACATGTCATAGAGATCCTGCTTGCCCTCCGGCGAAAAGAACGCCACCACCATGATGGCGCCAGGGCTCTGCTTGGTGACGCGGACACCCTGATCACGCACGGTCTGCGGCAGCATCGGCATGGCCACCGCGAGCTTGTTCTGCACCTGAACCTGGGCAATGTCCGGATCGGTCCCCGGCGCGAAGGTGATGGTGATTTCACCGACGCCGGCGGCATCGCTTTTCGAGGACATGTACAGGAAATTGTCGAGCCCGACCATGTTCTGCTCGATGATCTGCACCGTCGTGTCCTGCACGGTCTCAGCCGAAGCCCCCGGGTTCATGGCGCGGATGACGATGCTCGGCGGCGCCACTTCGGGGTATTGCTCGATGGGTAACTGCGTGATCGCCAGGGCCCCGGCAATCATCACCACGATGGCAATTACCCAGGCGAAGATCGGGCGATCGATGAAGAAGTTCGACATCTCAGCGCGCCTCTTGCGAATCGCCCAACGACGCCGCCGGCACGGCCTTGACAGCCGCGCCCGGACGAATCTTCTGCAGACCCTCGAGCACGATGCGATCCCCGGCCGCCAGCCCGGCGGTGACCAGCCACTGGTCGCCCACCGCCCGGCCCACTTCGATGAAACGCTGCTCGACGGTAGCGTCCGCCGTCACCAGCATCGCGTAGGGCTTGCCGCTGTAATCGAAGGTGATGGCCTGCTGCGGTGCCAGCAGTGCGCCGCGCCGGACCGCCTGTTCCAGGCGCGCGCGCACGAACATGCCGGGCAGCAGCAGCTGATCGGGATTGGGCACTGTCGCGCGGATGACGACATTGCCGGTGCTCTCGTCGACCCGGACCTCGGAGAACTCGAGGGTTCCCGGTCGGGGATAATCGGTGCCGTCCTCGAGCTTGAGCCGGACCACCGCGCCGCCGGCGCCGGCCGGCGCCAGATTCCCGGCGGCCAGTTCACGCTTCAGCCGGGTCAGCTCGACGCTCGACTGGGTGATGTCGACGAACATCGGATCGATCTGCTGGATGATCGCCAACGGGGCTTCTTGTTCGGCCTCCACCAGGGCACCTTCGGTGACCAATGAGCGGCCGATGCGGCCGGCGATGGGTGCCCGGATGGTGGTGTAGCCCAGGTCGATCCTGGCAACGTCGCGCGCAGCCACCGCCACCGCCACCGCGGCCGAGGCCGCACTGGCAGCGGCGGCTGCATCATCGTAATCCTGCTGACTGACCAGCTTCCGGCCCACCAGCTCCTTGAGCCGCGTGGCACGCAGGCCGGCGATGTTCTCCTGGGCCCGGGCCTGCTGCACCGCCGCTTCCGTCCGTGCCAGTTCGGCGCGATAGCTGTCGTCCTCGATCTGGTACAGCACCTGGCCGGCCGAGACCTGCTCGCCCTCGACGAATTGGCGCCGCTGCAGGATTCCGGCCGCCTGAGGTCGCACCTCGGCGACGCGGTAGGCGGCGGCCCGCCCGGGCAGTTCGGCATCCAATACCACGTCACTGACGGCCAACGTAGCAACCGCGACCTCGACCGGACCCGGCGCAGGCGGTGGCGCGGCTGCCTGACGATCGCACCCCGCCAGCACACAGAGCAATGCGACGAGCGGGAATCCGGTCGCCCGAGCCGAGGGACACAATGAGGTAGCTGACATGGGGATTTTCCTCGCGATATCGCGCAGACACAGCAGACCTGGGTAGCCGGGTCCGCTGGTTGCACCTGGTGTCTGTGTTGCGACGACTGCGGGCGGTAGCTACGAGCCCCCGGCAGTGGTTGGGGCACGGGCGGACTCCGCAACGGGTACCCGACACCCGGCATCGCGCCGGATTTAAGCTTGAACGATGGCAGTCGCGCAACCCGCCACCAGCGCGGCGGCCCGCCCCTGGGGCAGGCGAGGAAGCGGCCCCCGGTCGGCACGGACCGGG
>DASUDS010000015.1:0-56871 GCA_036275455.1 Porticoccaceae bacterium | reverse complement strand
CACATCGTGACGACGGCGTACTTATCCCCGCGCCGCTTGCCTTCGATGAGCGCATGGCCCGTCAGCCGCGCGCCGCTCATGCCGTAGGGATGGCCGATGGCGATGGCGCCGCCGTTGATGTTGAGCCGCTCGTTGGGAATGCCGAGCCGGTCGCGGCAATAGATCACCTGCACCGCGAAGGCCTCGTTCAATTCCCAAACACCGATGTCGTCGATCTTCAAGCCGTGTTGCTTGAGCAGCTTGGGAACGGCGAACACCGGACCGATGCCCATTTCATCGGGCTCGCAGCCGGCCACGGCGATGCCGCGGTAGAGGCCGAGGGGTTGCAGGCCGCGCTGTTCGGCGAGCTTGCGCTCCATCAGTACGCAGGCGGCGGAGCCGTCGGAGAGCTGGCTGGCGTTGCCGGCGGTGATCACGCCACCTTCGAACACCGGCTTCAGCGCTGCCAGACCGGCGGCGGTGGTGTCGGCGCGGTTGCCTTCGTCAAGCGCGAGCGTGCGGGTGTCGATGGCTTCCTTGCCGGTGGCCTTGTCCACCAGGCGCACGTTGGCGGTCACCTCGACGATCTCGTCGGCGAACAGCCCGGCCTGCTGCGCCGCGGCGGTGCGCAGCTGGGACTGGAGCCCGTACTCGTCCTGCGCCTCGCGGCTGATCTTGTAGCGCTTGGCGACCACCTCGGCGGTTTCCAGCATCGACATGTAGATATGCTTGTGCAGCGCGACCAGATCCGGATCCTGGGCGCGATGGCGGTTCTGGTGCTCGTTCTGGACCAGGCTGATGGATTCGATGCCGGCGCCGACGGCGATGTTCATGCCGTCGTGGACGATCTGCTTGGCGGCGGTGGCGATGGCCATCAGCCCCGAGGAGCACTGGCGATCCATGGTCATGCCACTCACGGTCACCGGCAGGCCGGCGGCGAGCGCGGCGCAGCGGCCGATGTTGTAGCCGGTGGTGCCCTGGCTCAGGGCACAGCCCATGATCACATCCTCGATCTCGGCCGGATCGACCTTGGCGCGGGCGACCGCCTCGCGGATCGCGATGGCGCCCAGGCTCGGGCCGGCGGTGTCGTTGAACAGGCCGCGATAGGCGCGGCCGATGGGGGTTCGGGCGGACGAAACGACGACGGCTTCTCTCATGTCAGTGCTCCTCGATACGTGGAATCAGGATGAGTGGAATCAGGATGATTTCTGCGCGGCGAGCGCGTAGCCGATGAATTTCTCGGTCTGCTTGAGGGCTCCGGAAAGCCGCTCCTCGCCCTTGGGATCGTCGATCTGCGCCCAGTGCTCCTGCACCGCTTCCGGGGTCTGTTCGGCCAGATAGAGACCGCGGGTCTCGTAGAGGTGGGCGCTGGCGTAACCACCGGCACCGGCACAGAGAATGAACTTGTTGGGCGCGTCTTCGGAGCACAGCACCAGCACCCCGGCGCTGACCGGCTCGGGCTGCATCACCGCGGCGGCACGCGGGTCGGGAATGATGTCCTCGGTCATCCGCGTCAGCGCCGCGGGCGCCAGCGAATTGACCCGCACATTGTACTTTTCGCCTTCCTGGGCGAGGCTGTTCATCAGGCCGACCACGGCGAGCTTGGCAGCGCTGTAGTTCGACTGGCCGAAATTGCCGTACAGGCCACTCGACGACGAGGTCATCACGATGCGGCCGTAGTTCTGCTCCTTCATGATCTCCCACACTGCCTTGGCGCAGTAGGCCGCGCCCATCAGGTGCACGTCCATCACCAGCTTGAAGTCGGCCATGTCCATCTTGGAGAAGGACTTGTCGCGCAGGATGCCGGCGTTGTTGATGAGGATGTCCACCCGTCCCCAGGCGTCCATCGTCTCCTTGACCATCGCCTGCACCTGGGCGAAATCGGCCACGTTGGCGCCATTGGCGATGGCTTCGCCGCCAGCGGCCTTGATTTCCGCGACCACGGCGCGCGCCGCTTCGCTGGAAGCACCGGTGCCGTCGCGGGCGCCGCCGAGGTCATTGACCACCACCTTGGCACCGCGCGCCGCCAGGGCCAGCGCATGGGAGCGGCCCAGGCCGTTGCCGGCGCCGGTGACGATGGCCACGCGGCCGTCGAATCGAATAGTCATGCTGGAGTTCCTCTTTCTGGAGCGTTACAGGTTCTGGAGCGTTGCAGGCTCTTGGATATTGCAGGCTCCTGGATATCTTCGATATTGCAGGTTCTTGGGCGTTGCAGGCCGCGTTCAGCGGGCAGGGATCCGTCAGCGGGTGCGGATCCGTCAGCGGGTGCGGATCCGTCAGCGGGTGAAAATCATGTTGAGCCACTCGGCCTTGAGTGCCGGCTTGTCCTCGCCTTCGATCTCCACGGTGATGTCGAGCTTGAACAGGAACTGGCCGGGGCTCTTTTCCGCGGCCTCCAGCACCTTGGCATTGGCGCGGATGCGGCGGCCGACCTTGACCGGGGCCAGGAAGCGCACCTTGTCGAAACCGTAGTTGACGCCCATGGTGCGGTTGGGCACGTCGATGCCGACGCCGTTTTGCAGGAAGTAGGCGAGCATCGACAGTGTCAGAAAACCGTGGGCGATGGTGGTGCCGAAGGGCGACTGTTTGGCGCGCTCGGGATCGACGTGGATGAACTGGTGATCCAGGGTGACGTCGGCGAAGTCGTTGACGCGCGACTGATCGATGGCGAACCAGTCGGAGGTGCCAGCGTCCTGGCCGATGCAGGCGGCCAGATTGGTGGGGTCGATGCGCAGGGTCATGCAGATATCCTCGTGGCTGGGAAGATGGGGATCAGTAACCGCACAGGGCGGCGTAGCGTTGCAGGTGGTAGCGGTGGTCGCCATAGAGCTGCTCCGCGACCCGCGCCCGCTTCATGAAGAAGCCGATCTCCAGCTCGTCGGTCATGCCCACGCCGCCGTGCATCTGCACCGCCTCGTTGGTGGCGAGCGTCGCAACCTCCCCGGCCTTGGCCTTGGCGAGGCTGGCCAGTACCGCCACCTCGTCGCTGCCGGCATCGAGCGCCTGGAGAGTCTTCAGGACCAGCGACTTGAGCAGTTCGAGCTCGCTGTAGAGGTGCGCGGCGCGGTGCTGCAAGCCCTGATAGGAACCGATGAGCACGCCGAACTGCTTGCGCGTGTTGAGGTACTCGACGGTGCGCTGAAACACTTCCGCCGCCAACCCGAGCAGTTCGGCGGCGAGGTGGGCGTTGCCGATGTCGGCGAGCCGCGCGAGCACCGCACTGGCGTCCGCAACGCCGCCGAGTACGGCATCGGCGGCCACCGCCACGCCCGCAAGACGCACATTGGCGCTGTTGCGTTGATCCGCCATGACCACCCGCTCGACGGCGACGCCCGGCGCGGCGCGCTCGACCAGCACCAGGGCCAGCCGCGCGCTGCCCTCGATGCGCGCCGACACCAGCAGGTGATCGGCGCTGTGGCCATCGGGCACGAACGCCTTGGCACCGTCGAGCACCCAGCCGGAACCACTTTGCCGCAGCCGGGTGGCGACCGCATCTGGCGCGTGACGCGGGCCCTCGTCGAAGGCCGGCGCCAGGGTCAGTTCGCCGGCGACGATGGCCGGCAGCAGCGCCGCGCGCTGCGCCTCCGTCCCTGCCAGCACCAGGGCAGAGACGCCCATCACCGCGGTGGCGAACAGCGGCGATGCCGTCAGGGTGCGGCCGGCCTCCTCGCTGATCTGGCCCATGCCGACGTGGCCGAAATCGAGCCCGCCCTGGGCCTCGGGCACCAGCACCCCGGTCCAGCCCAGCTCGACCATGGCCTGCCAGGTCTCCGGGCGATAGCCGAGCGGATCGCGCGCGTCGCGCAATTCACGCAACTGGGCCACCGGAGCGTTCGCGGCGAGGAATTCGCGCGCCGCATCCTTGAGCATGCGTTGTTCTTCGTTGAGTACCAGCGCCATGGTTCGCCCCGTCATTCCCTGCCCAAGCCCAGAATGCGCTTGGCGATGATGTTCAATTGCACTTCCGAGGTGCCGCCCTCGATGGAATTGCCCTTGGTGCGCAGCCACTGGGTCGCCGTGATGCCGTGGTCGTAGGCATCGCCCTCCCAGGCCAGGCCACGCTGGCCGTGGATGGCCACCAGCAATTCGTGGCGGCGCTTGTTGATCTCGGTGCCGGCGTACTTGAGCATCGAGGAGGCGGCGCCGACCCCGTGCCCGGCGGTAGCTTCGTCGGTGATCCGCTCGGCGGTGAGTTCGAAGGCGCGGTGATCCATCTCCCAGCGGGCGATGTCGGTGCGCAGCACGCTGTCGGCGAGCTGGCCATGGACCAGGCCGATCTCGGCGATGGCCGGGGGATGGAGACGGGCATCGACGTTGCTCTGGCCGATGCTGCCGATCATCTCGCGCTCATGGGTGAGCAGGTAGGTGGCCAGCTCCCAGCCGCGGTTGAGTTCACCGACCAGCTGATCCTTCTCGACGCGCACATTGTCGAGGAAGGTCTCGCAGAACGGCGACTTGCCGGAGATGAGCCGGATCGGCTTCACCGTCACCCCGGGGGTGGTCATGTCGAACAGCACCAGACTGATGCCGGCGTGCTTGGGCGCGTCCGGCGCGGTGCGCACCAGGCAGAACATCCAGTCGGCGCGTTCGGCGTAGGAGGTCCATACCTTCTGGCCATTGACCAGAAAGTGATCGCCGCGATCTTCGGCGCGGGTCTGCAGGCCGGCCAGATCGGAGCCGTAGTTGGGCTCGCTGTAGCCCTGGCACCACCAGATCCTGCCCTGCACGATATTCGGGATGTGCTGGCGCTTGAGCGCCTCGGAACCGTACTTGAGCAGCGCCGGGCCGATCATCGACAGGCCCATGCTGAACAGCGGCAGGCGCGCGCCGATGCGCTGCATCTCCTCGCGGAGGATCTTGGTTTCTTCCTTGTCGAGGCCGCCACCACCGTACTCGGCGGGCCAGTCGGGCGCGGTCCAGCCGCGCTCGGCCATCACTTCCAGCCAGCGCCGTTGATCGTCGCTGGTGAATTTCCATTTCGTCCCGCCCCAGCAGCGGTCCTCGAACTCGACTACTGGCTCCCGCTGCGATTGCGGGCAGTTGGCTTCCAGCCAGGCGCGGGTCTCGCGCCTGAACAGTTCCAGATCCGCCATGATGATGTCACCTGCTTATTGGATATCCGCACCCTGCACGCGATGCAAGGCGGGAAAAACGCAAGGAAAAACGCTGCACCTCAGGAAAAACACTATAGAGGATGCACTGGAGAGGGTAAACCGCGCGGTAACCTCGGTTACGGCTGCCGGGTCATGGTGTCCAGCGCTCGCCGGCTGCCGCGGCCATCACCAGGTGCTTGAGCGGAGCGAGACGTTCGAACGCCACCATGCCGGCCGCACGCAGCAGCGAAACCGGCAGCCGGGTATCGCCGAACAGCGTCTTGAAGCCGCGCATCGCGGCGAGCATCGCCAGATTCTCCGGCCGCCGCCGGCGCTGGTAGCGGGCCAGTGCTTCCGCTGCGCAGCTGGCGATGGCGCCACCACCATCGAGACCTGCGACCAACTCGGCCGCCAGCACCTCGGCATCGGCCAGCCCCAGGTTGACGCCCTGGCCGGCCAGCGGATGTACCACGTGGGCGGCATCACCCAGCAGGGCGACGCCCGGCAACACATAGCTGTCGGCATGGTGCTGGTGCAGCGGGATCAGGCGCGGCGGACCCACCAAGGCAATGCTGCCGAGTACACCTTCGCTGGCCAGCTCCAGGGCTCGGGCCAGCGCCTGGGCATCGAGCGCATGGAGGCGCTCGGCCTCGACCCGCTCCTGCGACCAGACGATGGCGACATGATGTCGATCGCCGGCCAGGGGCAGAAAGGCCAGCGGGCCGCTGGGCGCGAACCACTGCCGAGCGCAATGCCCATGCGCGCGCTCGGTGCGCAGCACCGCGACCAGCGCCTGCTGGCCCGGATCCCAGCGCTGCGTGGCGATGCCGAAGTGTTCGCGTACCGGTGAATCGGGGCCGTCGGCCGCCACCAGCAGTGCGGTGCGGACCAATTCCGCGCCCAGCCGAATCCCGCAGCCGCCTCCCACCAGCCGCTCGATGCCGGTCACCGTCGCCGGGCAGCGCAGCACGATATTGGGTTGCGCGCGCAGCGCCGTGGTCAGGGCGGCGACCAGCGCCGGCTGACCGAGAATATGGCCAAGCTCGGGCTGGTGGATCTCCGCACTGTCGAAGCCGACCCGACCCGAAGTGCTGCGATCCCAGACTTCCATGGTCTGGTAGGAACAGGCGCGCGCGGCCAGTTCCGGCGTCCAGGCGCCTAGGCGCTCCAGCAATTTCCGGCTGCGCGGGCTCAGCGCCAGCGCCCGGGGCTCCAGCAACGGCGTTTCGTCCAGCGCCGCGGCGGGCTGGGTTTCCACCAGCAGGATGCGCAGTTGCGCCGCGGCCGGCGCCTGGGCGAGCGCCAGCGCAAAGGCGGCACCCACCGGACCGGCGCCGACCACCAGGACGTCACAGTCGTGCATCGGCATCCACCACGCGGGCTGCCGGCAGGCTGAGCCCCGCGCCGAAGCGGGCCACCGCCCGGCGCAGCGGCGGCAACCGATCCAGGGCAATCAGCCCCAACTGGCGGCCGAGCCGCAGCGGCAGCTCGCGTCGCGCAAACAGCGCCGGCAGGGTTTCGCTGAATACCAGGGTGCGCTGTTGATCGCGCTCACGACGCCGGGCGTAGTCCGCGAGCACCCGCAGCGCGCCCGGATCACCACCGTCCGCTGCCTGCTCGCGCAGCGCCTGCGCAAGCGCGGCGAGATCGCGCACGCCGAGATTGAAGCCCTGGCCGGCCACCGGATGCAGGCTGTGGGCGGCATTGCCGGCCAGCACCAGCCGCGAGCGCACCTGCTCGCAGGCACGGATCCGGCGCAGCGGCACCAGCGCCGGGGCGCTCATGGCGGCGACCACGGCGACCCCCGGCGGCAGCGCCGCGTGCAACGCGATCAGGCGCCGCTCCGGTGTCTGCGCGGCCAGTGCGGCGGCGCGCTCGGGGGGCAACACCCAGACCAGGGCCATGCGCGCGCGGCCAGCGCACGCCGGCAACGGCAGCAGGGCGAGCGGGCCACTGGCGGTGAAATGCTCGAAGGCGACACCGCAATGGGGCGAGTCGAGTTCCAGGGTAGCGAGCAGCGCGGTGGCGGCGTAGTCGCGGGTGTCGGTCTCGATGCCGAGCCCGGTGCGCAATGGAGAATTCGCGCCGTCCGCGACGATCAGCAGACGTGCGCTCAGCATGCCGCCGCCGACCGGCACGGCGACGTGATCGGCAGCAAACCGTGGCGGGCCAGCCACGGCCGGCAACGCCAGCACGTTGGCCTGTGCGGCGACGGCCGCGGCCAGGCCGGCGGAAAGCGCGGCGTTTGCGATCACATGGCCGAGGGCATCTTCTGCCGGCACCGGCCCCAGGTTCGCCCGCGCCGGCGCACCGTGCTCGTCGATGCGGATGTCGAGGATGGGCGCGGCCACCGCGGCCAGCGCCGACCAGATACCGAGCTCGGTGAAGATTTCCCGGCTGCTGGCCGCCAACGCGGTGACCCGGGGATCGGTGCTGGCGGCGGCGTCCGCACCGCCGAGCAGCGCGATGCGCCACTGCGGCACCGCTCGAGCCAGCATCAGTGCCGCAGCAAGCGCGGTGTGGCCCGATCCAGCAATGGCGATGTCCACGGCATCGTCCATCCGGTCAGCTCGCCATCAGGTGCTCGATATCGGCGATGGTCTTGGGCACCCCGGCGGTGAGCACCTCCGGGCCCTTGCGGGTGATGGCGACGTCGTCCTCGATGCGGATGCCGATGCCGCGCCATTTCTTGGCCACCTTGCGGTGGTCCGGCGCCACATAGATGCCGGGCTCGACGGTCATCACCATGCCCGGCTCCAGCGTGCGCCATTCGCCGTCCACCTTGTAATCGCCGACGTCGTGCACATCCATGCCCAGCCAGTGACCCGCGCGGTGCATGTAGAACTCGGCGTAGGCATTGCGCTCGATCAGCTCCCCGACATTGCCCTTGAGCAGACCCAATTCGACCAGACCCTCGGTGATAACTCGCACCGTGGCCTTGTGGGGCTCGTCCCAGTGATTGCCGGCACGCACCGCGTCGATGGCGGCGAGCTGGGCGGCCAGCACCACTTCGTAGAGCGCCTGCTGCGGCGCCGAAAAGCGCCCGTTGACCGGAAAGGTGCGGGTGATGTCGGCGGCGTAATGCTGGTATTCACAGCCGGCATCGATCAGCACCAGGTCGCCATCCTGGAGCAGTGCGCTATTGTCGACATAATGCAGCACGCAGGCGTTGGCGCCGCCGCCGACGATGGAGCCATAGGCCGGATGACGCGCGCCCTCACTGGCGAAGGCGTGCTCGATCTCGGCCTGGAGCTGATACTCATAGAGACCCGGCCGTGCCGCGCGCATCGCCCGACAGTGGGCGCGCGCACTGATGGCGCCCGCCTTGCGCATCACCCCGAGCTCCTTGGCGCTCTTGAACAGTCGCATCTCGTGCAGCAGGTGATCGAGATCGACGAATTCTTCCGGCGGTACCGCACCGCTGCGCGCACGGGCGCGGATGCCGTCGAGCCAGTCCAGCATCTGGGTATCGAAGGCACGGTTGCGGCCCAGTGCGTAGTAGACCCGATCACGGCCTTCCAGCAGCCCGGGCAGGATGTCGTCGATGTCGGCGACGGGAAAGGCGTCGTCGGCGCCATAGTGCTCGCGCGCACCCTCGGGACCGGCGCGATAGCCGTCCCAGATCTCGCGGGCGCGATCGCGCTCGCGACAGAACAGGATGAATTCGCCTTCGCGCCGCTTGGGCAGCAGCACCAACACCGCCTCGGGCTCGGGAAAACCGCTCAGATAATGAAAATCGCTGTCCTGCCGGTAGGGAAAATGGGTGTCACGGCTGCGCACCCGCTCCGGCGCCGCAGTCAGTACGGCGATGCTGTTCCTGCCCATCATCGCCATCAGGTCGCGGCGGCGGCGGGCAAATTCCTGAGGCGTGATCATCGGCGTTCCGTAGTTCAGGATGACGGGGTGCGGTGGGGCGAATCAGTGCAGCTTGGCGGCGGCACGGCGCTCGCGCAGCTCGGCGTCGATCAGCAGCGCGGCGGCACGCACGTACTCGACCAGTTCGGCGTAGTCGCGTTCGTCCTCCTCCGAACCGTCGAGCAGGGTGTCGGCACAACCGATCGCGGCCAGGTCGTTGAGCGCCGCACTGGTATCGGCGCCCAGCGAGCGCGCCACGCCGCTCTGGCCGAGCCCGGCGAGAAAGCCCTGGCACCAGGCGGCGAGTGCCTCGACCCGTGCCGGCAGCGGTTTTTCATCGGTGGGCAGGAGCAGCTGGAACCCGTAATCGATCCGGGTCAGCTCGGCGGCCGTATCGGCGGCGATTGCGGCAAAGGCGCGACGCACGCCGTCTTCGATCACCTCGGCGGCAAGCTCGGCCTCGAGCAGCGTCAGCACCTGCTCCGGCGTACGCCCGCCACCGGCCCCGGCGCCGGCCATCAACCCATGCCATTCGGCAGGGTGCAGGGGGATTTGCAGGGCCGCGAAAGCGGCGGCGAGCTGGTCGAACGGAGTCACCGGAGCCGGAATCGACGCTGGGGGATCGCCGCATCCTAGCACGGGCCCCGCATCGATTGACCATTTCGCGGCCGGGCAATTATAGTCTCGCGTCGATAGCCCAGAGCGAAATATGGCCATGAACGGGCCCTCGATCGCCGAACTCGAACAGAAGATCGATCGCCTGGTCGCGGCCAGTGCGCGCCTCAAGGCGGAGAACGAGCTGCTCCGCGAGCGCGAAGCGAGCCTGGCGCGGGAACGCAGCCAGCTGCTCGAAAAGAACGAGCGCGCCCGCGGCAAGATCGAGAACATGATCGCCCGCCTCAAGGCCCTGGCCCCGGAGTCCTGAACGCCGATGACCGAGACCAGCAATGCCACTGTCGGCATCCGCATCCTCGACAAGGACTACCAGGTCCACTGCCCGCCCGAACAGGAGGAAGCGCTGCTCGGCGCCGCGCGCGATCTCGACCAGCGGATGCGCGACATCCGCCGCTCCGGCAACGTCATCGGCATCGAGCGCATCGCGGTGATGGTGGCTCTGAACCTCTCCTACGAGCTGGCCCAGTCGCGCCAGACGACCCAGATCAGCGGCGCCGCGAGCGCCGATCTCCAGCGCCTCGACGGCAAGCTGAGTCAGGCAATTCTTGATCTGGAATAGCCGGCGCACGCGCCGTCCTGTCCCCGACCGGGAACGCGCACTATAATGGGCTCGCCCTGGGGTGTTCGCCAGTCGATCACGTCCTTAGCCGATATCTCTGTCATGGGGTTCTCATTCCGGGCCGTTGAGCATGTCCGCATGACGGAAAGCCTGAAGCCCAACCGGGAATCCCGCCTTGAACTTTCGGTTCAAGGTCACCTCGACAGCGGCATCTCCGGGGTCCAATTACACCGGCGCGCCACCATCCCCAACCGGACCGTGCGCCGGCACATCCGACACCGAGCATGACCGGTTCCGGCACGCCACCACGTCAAACCACAGATGCAGGCCAGTTGCGCCGCGCGCTGCGCGCCAGGCGCCGCGCCCTCAGCCCGAGCCAGCAGGCCGCGGCCAGCGCCGCGCTGGACACCGTGGTGGCCGCGCTGCCGGCCTTTCGCCGCGCGCGCCGCATCGGCTTCTATCTCGCCCATGGCGGCGAAATCGATCCGGCACCTTTGCGCCGCCGCGCCGAACGACTCGGCAAACGCTGCTTTCTCCCGGTGCTGCATCCTCTCGGGCACAACCGCCTGCATTTCGTCGCCTGGCGCGAAGGCGAACCGCTGGTGCGCAACCACTTCGGCATTGCCGAACCCCTGCTGCGCCGCCCGGTGCCGACCTGGAGCCTGGATCTGATCCTGGTGCCCCTGGTCGCCTTCGATGCCGCCGGCAATCGCCTTGGCCAGGGCGCCGGATTCTACGATCGTGCGCTGGCATTTCGCCGCCGCGGGCGCCGCCACCCACGGCTGATCGGGCTGGCCCACGCCTTCCAGCAGGTGCCCCAGCTCGCGGCCGCGCCCTGGGACGTACCGCTCGACGGCATCGCCACCGAACGCGCCCTTGTCACCGCATCCAACTTTCTCACCGCATCCAACTTTCTCACCGCACGCGTCTCCCTCACCGCGCGGAGCCAGCACCATGCGTAAGACCAAGATCATCTGCACCATCGGCCCGGCGACCGAATCGGCGGACATGCTGGACAAACTCGCCGCCGCCGGGATGAATCTGGCGCGGCTCAATCTGTCGCACGGCGACCACGCCTCCCACGGCCTGGTAATCCGCCGCATCCAGGAGCTCAACGCGCGGCGCGAGCATCCCGTCGCCATCCTGGTGGACACCCAGGGCCCGGAAATCCGCACCGGCGATCTGGCCCAGGATCTGAACCTGCACGACGGCGACGAAATCACCGTGGTGCCGCTCGGCGAGACCGACGTCGAAACCACCTCGATCCAGGTGAACTACGCCGATCTGATCACCGATGTCGGGGTCGGCGACAAGATCACCCTGGACAACGGCCTGATCAATCTCGAAGTATTGAGCAAGGGCAAACGCGCCATGCGCTGTCGCGTCACCGACGGCGGCGTACTAAAGAGCAAACGCCACGTCAATCTGCCCGGCATCCGCGTCAACCTGCCGGGCATCACCGAAAAGGACAAGCGGGACATCGTCTTCGCCCGCGAGCTGGGCGCCGATTTCATCGCCCTGTCGTTCGTGCGCAGTGCCGCGGACATCGCCCAGGCGCGCGAACTGCTCGGCGCCGATTGCAACATCAAACTCATCGCCAAGATCGAGAATCAGGAAGCACTCACCCACCTCGAAGCGATCATCGCAGCCGCCGACGGCGTCATGGTCGCGCGCGGCGATCTCGGCGTCGAAATTCCCATCGAGCTGCTGCCGCGGGTGCAGCGGCGCATCGTGCGCCTGTGCGCGGTGCAGGGCAAAAGGGTCATCGTCGCCACCCACATGCTCGAATCCATGATCGAGAATCCGACGCCGACCCGTGCCGAAGTCACCGACGTCGCCAATGCGGTGTACGAGGAGGCGGACGCCATCATGCTCTCGGGCGAGACCACGGTGGGCAAGTACCCCGTGCGCTGCGTGGAGATGCTCGACCGCATCGCCCGCTCCATCGAAAACAGCCGCGGGCTGCGTTTCACCGATGAACTGGTGCTCGGCAACGACAAGCAGCAGGTCGCCGCCGCCGCGGTGCGGCTGGCCGAATCCATCGGCGCGCGCGCCATCATCGTGCCCACGCGCAGCGGGCGCATGGCCAGCTATGTGACCAACTGCCACCCGCAGACTCCGCTGATCTGCGCCTTCGCCTTCGATGCCGCCACGCGGCGGCAGCTGGCGCTCAATCGCAACGTGCAGAGTTACTGCCTGACGCGCCCGGGAACACCAGAACAGGTGTTGGCCGAAGCCGGCGCCCTGCTCGCCGCCAGCGGCCAGTTCGCGGCCGAAGACAAGCTGGTGGTATTGCAGGACATCCTCGCCGGCGCCGGGGTCGGCGCCATCCAGATCCGCACCCTGGGCGAGCTCATTCCGTCATCGTCGCCAGTGGATCGTCGCTGAACCCGGCGGATCTTCCCGGCGAAGCCTCAGCTCAGAAAAAAGCGATACGCCGGATTTTGGGTCGCTTCGCTGTAGCGGTAGTTGAGGCCGTCGAGAAACGCCGGCACCGCGCCGCGCTCGGCCACCGGCACCTGCATGCCGACCAGCACCCGGCCATAGGCGGCGCCGTGGTTGCGGTAGTGGAACATGGAGATGTTCCAGCGCCCGCCCAGGCGGTCGAGAAACTTGGCGAGCGCGCCGGGGCGTTCGGGAAACTCGAACAGGTACACGACTTCGTCAGCGATGTCCGGTGCGCGACCGCCGACCATGTGGCGGATGTGCAGCTTGGCCATTTCGTTGTCGGTCATGTCGGTGACCCGATAGCCGCGCTCGCGCAGATCGGCGATCAGGTGCTCACGGTCGGCATCGGACGCCACCGCTATGCCGACGAAGATGTGGGCTTCCTGCGCATCGGCGAAACGGTAGTTGAATTCGGTGACGTTGCGCCGGCTCAGCGCATGGCAGAAGCGGCGGAAGCTGCCGCGCTGCTCGGGAATGGTGATCGCCAGCACCGCCTCGCGACGCTCGCCGATCTCGGTGCGCTCGGCGATGTAGCGCAGGCGGTCGAAGTTGATGTTGGCGCCGCTGTCGATGGCCACCAGCGTCTGCTCGCGATGGCGGCCGCGGGCCGCGTATTTCTTGAGCCCGGCCACGGCGAGCGCGCCCGCCGGTTCGGCGATCGAGCGGGTATCGTCGTAGATGTCCTTGATCGCCGCGCAGATCTCGTCCACCGACACGGTGATCACACCGTCGATGCTGCCCTTGAGCAGGCGGAAGGTCTCCTTGCCCACCTGGGCCACCGCGGTGCCGTCGGCGAACAGCCCGACTTCCTTGAGCCGCACCCGGCGGCCCGCCGCCATCGCCGCCGCCAGGCAGGCGGAATCTTCGGCCTCCACGCCGTAGATGGCGATCTCCGGCCGCACGTACTTCACATAGGTGGCGATGCCGGCGCACAGGCCGCCGCCGCCGACCGGCACGAACAGCGCGTCGAGCGGCCCGGGATGCTGGCGCAGGATTTCCACGCCCACGGTGCCCTGCCCGGCGATCACGTCGGGGTCGTCGAAGGGATGTACATAGATCATGCCGCGCTCGGCGACCAGGCGCTGGGCGTATTCGGCAGCCTCGTCGTAGGTATCGCCGTGCAGGATCACCCGCACCCCGCGGCTGCGCACCGCATCGACCTTGATCTGTGGCGTGGTGCGCGGCATCAGAATGGTGGCCTTGATGCCCATGCGGGTGGCGGCGAGCGCCAACCCCTGGGCGTGATTGCCCGCCGAGGCAGCCACCACACCGGCGGCGCGCTCGTCGGCCGACAGTTGCAGGAGCTTGTTGTAGGCGCCGCGCAGCTTGAAGGAGAACACCGGTTGCAGATCCTCGCGCTTGAGCAGCACCCGGTTGCCGATCCGCGACGACAGCAGCGGCGCCTCGTCGAGCGGCGTCTGCTCCACCAGATCGTAGATCCGGGCATCGAGAATCTTCTTCAGGTATTCCCTGCTCATGGCAGCCCCTCGCGGCGAGGCGCCATGGTAACGCAGCGCCGCCGTCGCTATGGCGGCGGCAGCTTATAATCGGCCCGTCACGGCGGAGATCGGTTCATGGGCGCGGAACAACTCAAGCAGGCGGCCGCGCGGGCGGCGCTCGATTACTGCCTCGCCAGAACCGGCAACGATGCCGTGATCGGGATCGGCACCGGCTCCACGGTCAATCAGTTCATCGCCTTGCTGGCACCGCACCGGGGCCGCATCGGCGCCGCCGTGGCCAGTTCCGAAGCTTCCGCCAAGCTGTTGCGCCAGCACCAGATCCCGGTGGTCGATCTCAACAGCGTCGCCGAGGTGGCCATCTATGTGGACGGCGCCGACGAGATCAATCCGGCGCTGGAGATGATCAAGGGCGGCGGCGGCGCGCTCACCCGGGAGAAGATCGTCGCCGCGGTGGCGCGCGAGTTCGTGTGCATCGCCGATCAATCCAAATGGGTCGATCACCTGGGCAAGTTTCCGCTGCCCGTGGAAGTGATTCCCATGGCGCGCAGCCACGTCGGCCGCCAGCTGCGCGCGCTGGGCGCCCATCCCGAGTGGCGCCAGGGCGTGGTCACCGACAACGGCAACCTGCTGATCGACGCCCACGGGCTGCATCCGATCGCGCCGGCGCGGGCGCTGGAGGAGCGCCTCAACAACATCGCCGGCGTGGTCTGCAACGGCCTGTTCGCCCTGCGCCCGGCGGATGTGCTGCTGCTGGCCCGCCCCGGCGGCATCGACACCATCCGGGCGCGCTGAGCCATGGAACTGATCGAGGCGATCGCCAGCCGCCGCTCGATCCGCGCCTTCCTGCCCACGCCGGTGCCTCGCGCCACCGTCGCACGCATCCTGGAGGTGGCGCGCCACTGTCCGTCCGGCAGCAACATGCAGCCCTGGCAGGTGCATGTGGTCACCGGCACGGTGCGCGAGCGGCTGATCGCACGCGCACTCGCCTGGGCGCAGGAGCATCCGGTGGGCAGCAACCCGCACCCCTTGCGCGGCGATCCGGCCGGGTTCGTGAAGCCCTACAGGCAACGCCGCTTCGATTGCGGCATGGCGCTCTATGCTGCGCTCGGCATCGATCGGCGCGACAAACCCGCGCGCGAGCAGCAGCTGTTGCGCAATTTCGATTTCTTCGATGCGCCGGTGGGCCTGTTCTTCAGCATCCACCGCTCGCTGCTGCCCGGGCAGCTCGGCGACCTGGGCATGTTCATGGCACATGTGATGCTCGCCGCGCGCGAATTCGGGCTCGATACCTGCGCTCAGGGTTTCTGGCAGGACGTGGCGCCAGCGGTCCACGAGGTACTGGACATCGACCCGGAATTCCACGTCTACAACGGCATGGCGCTGGGCCATCGGGATCCGGATCACCCCGCCAACCGGTTCGATCTTGCGCGCGAACCGGTGGCCGGCTTCGCCCGCTTTCTCGGCTTCGACGCCGCCTGCTGAAGCCGCCTCAGGGCAACGCCGGCGGCGGCACCGGCTCCGCCTTGCGGGTGCCGGCCTGGTTCACTTCCCTGCCGTCGTTGCGGCCGAAGTCGCGGCGCAGCTCGGCAAAGCGGCGCAAGCGCGCCTGCACCCGGCCGTTGAGGCTGTCTGCGGGATAGTTGCCTTCGGCATCCGGCGTGCCGGCACTGAGGCCAGTGAGGATTTCGATGGCCTGATCGACATCCTCGATGGCGTACAGATGGAACTGCCCAGCACCGACCGCATCCAGCACCTCCTGGCGCAGGATCAGGTTGACCACGTTGGCCCTGGGAATCAGCACGCCCTGCTCCCCGGTCAGCCCCCGCGCCTTGCAGATGTCGAAGAAACCCTCGACCTTCTCGCTCACCCCGCCGATGACCTGGGCGCGGCCGAGCTGGTTCACCGAGCCGGTCATGGCCAGGCACTGGCGGATGGGCGCCTGGCTCAGCGAGGACAGCAGCGCACAGAGTTCGGCCATGGAGGCGCTGTCGCCTTCCACGCCGCCATAGGATTGTTCGAAGGTCAGGCTCGCGGTGAGCGCGAGCGGCTGGGTCTGGCCGTAGCGGGCGCCAAGAAAGCTGGACAGGATGAACACGCCCTTGCTGTGGATTGGGCCCCCCATCTCGGTTTCGCGCTCGATGTCGATCACCCGACCGTCGCCCAAGCGGGCGGTGGCGGTGATGCGCGATGGCTGCCCGAAGCTGAAGTTGCCGACCTGGAGCACCGAGAGCCCGTTCACCTGGCCGACCACCGCGCCCTGGGTGTCGATCATCACCGCATCGCGGAGGATGTGCTCGTAGCTGCGATCGCGGACCCGGTCGAGGCGATCGATCTGGGCACGGATCGCCTGGCGCACGTCCGCTGCGGTGACCGTGGCGTGCCCGCTCTGCCCGGCCCAGTAATGGGCCTCGACCAGCAGATCGGCGACGCTGCGCATGTGGGTGGAAAGCTTCAGCGCATCCGCCTCCAGGCGCATGCTGTGCTGGATGACCGCCGAGACCGCGGCGCGATCGAAGGGCGCAAGGTCGCGCTCGCGAACCTGCGTCGCGATCATGCGCGCGTAGAGCAGATCGTTCTGCGGGGAACGCGGGAGCCCGGTCTCGAAGTCGGCCGCGACCTTGAACAGCTCGGCAAAATCCGGGTCATGGGCGTGGAGCAGGTAATAGAGCCAACGCTCGCCGAGCAGCACGATCTTGACGTCGAGCGGCATCGGTTGCGGCTCGATCGAGGTGGTGGTGGCGAAGCTCAGCACCTGCTCCAGTGATTCCAGGCGCAGCTCGCGCTTGCCGAGCGCCTGCTTGAGCGCCTCCCAGGCGAACGGCTGCCCGAGCAGCTTGCGCGCATCCAGAATCAGGTAGCCGCCGTTGGCGCGGTGCAGCGCGCCGGGCTTGATCAGGGTGAAGTTGGTGAGCAGCGCGCCCATCACCGCACGGTGTTCGATGCGCCCGACCAGATTGGCGTAACTGGGATGATCCTCGTAGATCACCGGCCGCCCGATGCTCTGGCTGTGGTCGAGCACCAGATTCACCCGGTAGCGATGCAGGGCATCGTCGACCATGGGCAGAAACTGCGCCTGGGCCTCCTGCGGCCGGAACAGTTCGGCGTGCGCGATGATGTCTTTCTGCACGCCGTTGAGATACTCGAGCACCTGGGGCAAATCCGCGTAGTGGCGACTCAGGCTCTCCATGTAGAGCCCCACCGCCTCGCGGGTGACTTCGTGATTGAGCGCGCGGAACCACTCGCGCGCCTCCTTGCGCCAGGCCGGCATGCGGCGCTGAAAGACCTCCTGCAACTGGCGGCGGATCTCGACCACCGCGTCTTCGAGTTGCTTGCGCTGGGCTTCGGGCAGTTTCTGGAAGGCTTCCGGCTCCAGATCCGCGCCGTCGACCATCGGCACCAGCGTGATTTCGCCGGCATTCTGGTAGACGCGGATGTTGTCGTGCGCCGCGGCGTCGTGGATTTCCTGGAAGGCGCGCTCCTGGCGGCCCTGGAACTCCGCCTCGATCTGCTGCGCGCGAGCCTTGTAGTGATCGCTGTCGAAGGCCTGGGGAATGGCGTTCTTCAGGTCGTCGATCAGGCGCTGCATGTCGTCGTGCAGCAGGCTGCCGCGCCCCGCGGGCAACGCCAGCAGGATCGGCCTGGAATCGTCGGCGAAATTGTTGACGTAGCACCAGTCGCCGGGGATGGGGCCGCGCCGGGCAGCCTCGGTCAGGTACTGGTTGATGGCGGTGAACTTGCCGACCCCGGGCGGACCGAGCACGAACAGGTTGTAGCCCTGGTGGACCATGCCAAGGCCGAAGCGGATCGCCTCGATGGCGCGATCCTGGCCGATGATCTCGGTCAGCGGTTCCAGATCGTCGGTGGTCGTGAAATCGAATTCAGCCTCGGCGCAACAGCGCGGCAGCTGCTCCAGCGACAACGGCTGGTGATCCATGAAGCCCCCCTCATCTGCTGAGCGCCCGGCTCCGCGTCCCGGCGCTGGCGCGTATCCCGCCTCGCGCTACGGCGCACCCGGCCTAGCGCTGCTGGCCGCCCTCATTGAACCGTGCCAACTGTTCGGGCGTGGCCTCGCGCTGATGCTTGGCCTTCCAGGCCTCGTAGGGCTGCCCGTAGACCCGCTCGCGCGCCCGTTCGTAGTCGATGGTTTCGCCACGCTCGGCCGCGGCCGCCACATACCATTTCGCCAGGCAGTTGCGGCAGAACCCGGCGAGATTCATCAGCTCGATATTCTGCACGTCCTTGCGCCCGTCCAGATGCGCCAGCAGGCGGCGAAACACCGCAGCCTCGATTTCGGTACGGGCAGCGATTTCGGTGCGGGAATCGCTTTTGGTGTGGGAATCGCTTTTGGTGTGAGAATCAGTGGCCATGAATGGGCTCCTCGTTGCAGCCAATGTCCTCGTTGCAGGCGATGTCCTCGTTGCGGCCAATGCCCGCGCTGCGCACCAGGCCCTCGCCGCGCGCCTGTTGGTCGGCATGGTAGGACGACCGCACCAACGGCCCCGACGCCACATGGCGAAAGCCGATGCGGTAACCGTAGTCGCGGTACTCCGCAAATTCGTCCGGATGGACGTAGCGCTGCACCGGCAGGTGCGCCCGCGAAGGCTGCAGATACTGGCCGATGGTGACCATGGCAACATCATGGGCGCGCAGGTCGTCTAGGGTCGCGAGCAGCTGTTCGCGGGTCTCGCCAAGCCCCACCATCAGACCGGACTTGGTGGGTACCTGGGGGTTGCGGCGGCCGAACTCCGCCAGCAGGCGCAGCGACCAGGCGTAGTTGGCGCCCGGTCGCACCTCGCGATACAGCGCCGGCACCGTTTCCAGATTGTGGTTGAACACGTCGGGCGGCTGGTGGCCGAGGATATCCAGCGCGCCCTCCATGCGGCCGCGAAAGTCCGGGGTCAGCACCTCGATGACGATCCCCGGGGCGCGCGCGCGCACCGCGGCGATGCAGGCCGCGAAATGGGCGGCACCGCCGTCGCGCAGATCGTCGCGATCCACCGAGGTAATCACCACATAGCCCAGCCCCAGCTCGGCGATGCAGGCGGCCAGGCGCTCGGGTTCATCGCCATCGGGCGGGTTGGGCTTGCCGTGGCCGACATCGCAGAACGGGCAACGGCGGGTGCAGATCTCCCCCAGGATCATGAAGGTCGCGGTGCCACCACCAAAGCATTCGCCCAGATTGGGACAGGACGCTTCCTCGCACACCGTGGCCAGCCCGTGCGCGCGGAGAATGCGCTTGATGCGCAGCACCTCGCCACCCACGCCCGCGCGCACCCGGATCCAGGGCGGCTTGCGCGGCACCGCGTCGCTGGCGATCACCTTGACCGGAATGCGCTCGACCTTGGCCGCGTCGCGCAGCTTCTCGCCAGCCAGCAGGCGGCGGGTGCGGCGTACCGGCAGCGCGTCACCCTCGTTCATCGCTCTCTCCGCACGGCAACCCGTCATCCTCGAAGTGCCAACCAGTGTAGCCCAGCCGTCGCGCCAGATGAGCGAGCAAACCGCGCTGGGCGGCGGCAAGCATGGGCACCCGCGCGGCGGGCAGCAGGTCGGCGACCTGGGTGACGCGCAGGCCGGCATAGCCGCAGGGATTGATGCGCAGGAAGGGCTCCAGGTCCATCTGCACGTTGACCGCCAGGCCGTGATAGCTGCGGCCCTTGCGGATGCGCAGCCCCAGCGCGGCGATCTTGGCATCACCGACGTAGACGCCCGGAGCGCCCGGCCTGCTCGCGGCCGCGATGCCCAGCTCGGCGAGCCAGTCGATCGCGGTCTGCTCCAGCGCCGTGACCAGGCGGCGCACGTCCAGGCCCAGGCGACGCAGTTGCACCAAGGGGTAGAAGACCAGCTGGCCGGGGCCGTGATAGGTGACCTGGCCACCGCGATCGGTGGCGATGACCGGGATTGCTCCGGGAGCCAGCAGGTGTTCGGCCCGTCCCGCCTGGCCCTGGGTATATACCGGCGGATGCTGCACCGCCCAGATCTCGTCGGGGCCGTCCGCGCCAAGGGCATCGACTCGGCGCCGCATCGCCTCCAGCACCGGCAGATAGGGGCGCAGGCCCAGCTCGCGCACCGCCACCCTGGCGGTGGCAAACCCTAGAGCACCAGGTGGACGCCCGGACACTCCTTCAGGCCCTCGAACAGCTGGCGCAACTGGGTCTCCCCGGTGGCGGTGATGGTGAACACCAGGGAGCGATAGTTGCCATTGCGGCTGGCACGCTCGGTCACGCTGGCGGTGTCGAAGCCAGGAGCATGGCGGGCGAATACCGCGAATATCTGCTCGCGGAGCACCGACTTGGCATTGATCACCACAGTGACCGGATAGGCACAGGGGAACTCGATTCGCGGTGGTTGTTCGTCAGCCACGGCGCACCCGGCTCAGGAAAACAGCCCCTTGAGGAACAGCATCAGGTGATCCCACAGGCGGGCGAAAAAGCCCGCTTCGGCGACCTCCTGATCCGGCACCACCGCCACGCTGAGCAACGCCTCGCCGGCATTTTCCACCTTCAATGTCCCGACGGTGGTGGTCCTGGTCAGCGGCGCGCGGATCACCTCGTCGACCACCAGGGTGGCCTTGAGGCTGTCGCGCGTACCCCGGGGCAGCGTGAGATAGACGGTTTCGGGCGCCACCAGATCGATGCGATCGCGCTTGCCGAACCACACCCGGGCATCAGCCTGCAATACCTCGCCGGCCTGATAGAGCTTCGCCGTTTCGTAAAAGCGGAAGCCATAGCCGAGCAGCTTCTGGGTCTCGGCGGCGCGCGCCTGCTCGCTCGCGGTGCCCATCACCACGCTGATCAGCCGCATGTCATCGCGCAGCGCCGAAGCCACCAGACAGTAGCCGGCGGCTTCGGTGTGGCCGGTCTTGCCGCCATCGACCGTGGGATCACGCCACAACAGCAAATTGCGGTTGGGCTGGCGGATCCCGTTGTATTCGAAGTACTTTTCCGCATAGATCCGATAGTGGTCGGGGTGCTCGCGAATCATCGCGCGCAGCAAGGTCGCCATGTCGCGAGCAGTCGTGAAATGGTCATCGGCCGGCCAACCGGAGGCGTTTTGGAAGTGGCTGCCGGTCATCCCCAAACGCACGGCATTCTGGTTCATGAGCTGCGCGAAGGACTCCTCGCTGCCGGCGATGTGCTCGGCCATGGCCACCGTGGCGTCATTGCCGGACTGGATGATGATGCCGCGCAACAGATCACCCACGGGTACCTGGGAGCCCTCGCGCACGAACATCTTGGAGCCACCCATGCGCCAGGCCTTGACGCTGATCGGCACCTCGGTCTGCTCGGTGAACTTGCCCTTGCCGATCTCCTCGGCAATCAGATAGCTGGTCATCAGCTTGGTCAGACTGGCCGGGGGCAGGCGTTCGTCGGCATTGCGCTCCACCAGCACCTGCCCGGTGTGGGCATCGATCAGAATCCAGGACTTGGCGGCAAGCTCCGGCGGTGTCGGCAATGGTGCGGGCTGCGCGGCCGGGGCCGGGGCCGGGACAGGAGTTGGAACCGGAGCAGCGGGGGCAGCGGCTACGGCGAACAGCGGCAACGACAGCATCAGGGCCAACAGGCCAGCGACGGGGCTTCGCATCATCCGAACGGGGTTCCTGGGCAAGGCGAATCGAAAGAAAATCGGGGGTCGTTCAGTGTAGCACGCGCGCCGCGCGCGCCTGGCTCAGGGCAGCCGCTCGGTGACCACGAAGGGGTTGAGGCGCTCCGCCTCCACCAGCAGGGTGCGTGCGTAGTCGAGCTCGGACGGGTCGGCGAATGGGCCTACCAGCACCCGGAACAACTGCCGCCCGCTCACCTGGGTCTTGCTCACCCGGGTCGGTGCGGTCACCCGTTGCAAGACCCTGGTCTCCAGGGAGCGGGCCGATTCCAGGCTGGCGAAAGAGCCCACCTGAAGGAAGGTCGGCCGCCCCAGCGGAGGACCGTCCTTGGCATCCGGACCGAGATCGCGACGCGCCAGCGGCGGACGGTCGAGGCGGGTCCGGGCGACCACCCGCGGCTCTTCCACACTGTTGCGCTGATAGTCGGCCGGGTCGATGGCGACCACCTCGACCTTGGCCGTGCCATTGGCATAGACGCCGAGCTTGCGCGCCGCCGCGTAGGACAGATCGATGATGCGGTCGTCGTGGAAGGGACCACGATCGTTGACGCGCACGATGGCGCTGCGGCCATTATCGACGTTGGTGACCCGCACATAGGCCGGGATCGGCAGCGTCTTGTGGGCGGCGGTCATGGCGAACATGTCGTAGGCCTCGCCATTGGAAGTGGAACGGCCATGGAACTTGCTGCCATACCAAGAGGCGATGCCTACTTCGCGATAGCCCTTGGCGGTGGGCAGGAGGTGGTAGGTCTTGCCCAGCACGGTATAGGGGCTCTTGTTGCCGGCACGGGGATAGGCGGGCGCCCCTCCCGGCAGGGCATCGCCCGCGGGCTCCGGCGTGCGCGCGCCAATGCTCGTGGTTGGCCCCCGGCTGCCCGCACAGGCAGCCAGCAGGAGCACGGACGCGAGCAGCGCCAGCAGGCGCGCGTTAACCCTGGGCATCGGCCATCCGCCGCGACAACTCCCGGGCGAGTTGGAACACCGCCATGGCATAGCGGTGGCTGTGGTTGTAGCGGGTAATCACGTAGAAATTCTCATAGGCGAGCCAGTATTCCGCCCCCTCGATACCTTCCAGTTGCAGCGGCAATCCTGCCGCATCGATGCCCGGCCCCTGCGGCCGAAACCCCATGGCCGCCAGCTCCGCCGGGGTCAACACCGGCTTGGCCAGGACATTGACCACCGCCGGGTCGTGGCTTCCGGCAGCCAGCGCCGGGACGGCTACCGGGCCGCCGCGCTGCCAGCCGTGGCGGGCAAAATAGTTGGCCACGCTGCCGATGGCGTCGGTCGGATTGTTCCAGATATCCGCCTTGCGGTCGCCATTGTAATCGATGGCATAGGATCGGTAACTGCTGGGAATGAATTGGCCATAGCCCATGGCGCCAGCATAGGAACCCTTGAGCGCCAGGGGGTCGATGCCCTGTTCGCGCGCCAGCAGCAGGTACTGCTCCAGTTCACGGGAGAAAAACTGGCTACGCTTGGGATAATCGAATGCCAACGTGGCCAGCGCGTCCAGCACCCGGAACCCGCCCATCACCCGACCGTAGAACGTCTCCACGCCGATGATCGCCACCACCACCGCGGGATCGACACCATAGTCCTGCTCGGCGCGCGCCAGCACCTCGCGATTGGCACGCCAGAAATCGACGCCGTCGCGAATCCGTTTTTCGGTGAGGAAGATCGCCCGGTATTCGTGCCAGGGCTTGACCCGCTCCGCCGGGCGGTCCATGGCCTTGACGATGGCGTCCTGATAGCGAGCCGCGGCGAACAGGCGCTCCAGCGCACCGCGCTCGAAGCCATGCCGTTCGACCATGGTGGTGACGAAGGCCTGGGCGGCCGGGTGACTCCCGTATTCGCGAGCCATGGCGCCTGCGCTGATGGACAGACAACAGCCAAGAATTGCGATCCAGCGCCCGATGGACGCCGCTGCTCCAGTTCTAACCACGCCTACCGGTCTCGGATCGAATGGCCATGAGGATACCAAACCCGATGGACAAAGTGACCACCGAGGTGCCGCCGTAGCTCACCATCGGCAGCGGAACCCCCACCACGGGAAGCAACCCGGCGACCATGCCCATGTTGACAAAGACATAGACAAAGAAGGTCAGCACGATGCTGCCCGACAACATCTGGGCAAACGGCGAGGAGGCATCCCGGCTGATCGCCAGACCCCGGAGAATGATCAGCAGATACAGGCTCAGCAGACCGAGCACGGCCACCAGACCGAATTCTTCGGCCAGTACCGCGATGATGAAATCGGTATGCCCCTCCGGAAGAAAATCGAGCTGTGACTGGGTGCCCTGCATCCAGCCCTTGCCGAACCAGCCCCCGGAACCGATCGCGGTGGTCGACTGGATGATGTTCCAGCCGGCACCCAACTTGTCGGATTCGGGGTCGAGCAGCGTCAGCACCCGGGTCTTCTGGTACTCGTGCAGCACGAACAGCCACATGATCGGCGCCGCAACCAGGGCTCCCAGACTCGCCAGCAGCACGTAACGAAGGCCGAGCCCCGCCAGAAACAGCACGAACGCACCGCCGGAACCAATCAGCACCGCGGTGCCGAGATCCGGCTGCAATACCACCAGGACCAAGGGCACTGCCATCACCGCGAGTACCACGCCGAGATGCCGCAACCGCGGCGGCAGCGGGCGGGCGGCCAGATAGGCGGACAGCACCATGGGCAGGGCGAGCTTCATCAGTTCGGCGGGCTGAAAGCGCACCGGACCCAGTGCCAGCCAGCGGCGCGCACCCTTGGCATCGCTGCCGATGAGATCGACCGCCAGCAGCAGCAGCACGGCAAGCCCATAGGGCCACCAGGCCCAGCGCTCCAGCAAGCGCGGCGAGAACTGGGCGGTGACCAGCATGATCACCAGCCCGACGATCATGTACATTCCCTGACGGCGCAATTGCGCGTGGCCGCTGTCGTCGGCGCTGTAGAGCACCATCAGGCCGACGCCCATCACCGCCATCACCAGCAGACTGAGCAACGGATCGAACTGAAAGCGCAGCCAGCGGCTGCGCTCGCCGTAGACCGCGGCGCCCGGCTCGCGCAACTGATGAAGGAAATCGCGGTTACTCACCCTCGGCCACCTCCAGCGCTGCGAACTTGAAATAGGCGTCGATCACCCGCCGCGCGACCGGCGCCGCCGTCGAACTGCCATGCTCGCCATTCTCGACGATCACCGCCACCGCGATGCGCGGCGCTTCCACCGGCGCAAAGGCGATGAACAGCGCGTGGTCGAGTTGCTCCTTGCGCAGGCGACGCGCGTCATAGCGCTCATTCTGCTTGATGCCCACGACCTGTGCGGTGCCGGTCTTGCCGGCCAGGCTGTAGTGCAGCGGCCCCATCGCCGCCAGCGCGGCACGCGCCGTACCGCGTTGATCCTCCGCCACGCCGCGCATGGCGTCGATGACGCCATCCCAGGCGGTCGCGGCGAGTTCGATGCGCCGCTCCTCGAGCGGCGTTTCGACCAGCGCCTGCCCCAGGGTGCGGGCCAGCCGCGGCGCGCGAATTTCACCACGGGTCGCGATGCGCATCGCCGCCACCGCCAACTGCAACGGCGTGGCCGTCGTGAAGCCCTGACCGATGCTGGTATTGACCGTATCTCCCGGGTACCAGGAGACGCCGCGCGCGGCGCGCTTCCAGTCGCGGGAGGGCATCACGCCAGCGGCCTCGTTGGGCAGATCGATCCCAGTCCGGGCGCCCAGCCCGAACGCCGCGCCCGTCTCGTGCAGGCGATCGATCCCCATGCGCACGCCGACGGTGTAGAAAAAGATGTCGCACGACTGCACCACCGCATCGCGCATGGTCACCATGCCATGGCCGCCGCGCTTCCAGTCGCGATAGCGGTGGGAGCTGTTCTCGAGGCGGAAGAAACCCGGATCGTAGATGCGGGTCTGCGGGGTGACCACGCCGCTGTCGATGGCGGCCAGCGCAAACAGCGGCTTGACTGTCGAGCCCGGTGGATACTGGCCCCGCGTCGCGCGGTCGAACAGTGGCCGGTCGGGGGATTCGATCAGCGCCTTGTAGGCGGCGGTGGAGATGCCGGTCACGAACGGATTGGGATCGAAGCCGGGGGCACTGGCCAGCGCCAGCACGCCGCCGTCGGTGACGTCGAGCGCTACCACCGCGCCGCGCTCGCCGGCGAGGGCGGCATAGGCTTCCTCTTGCAGGCGCAGATCGAGGTGCAGGCGCAGGTTCTGCCCGGCGGTGGGTTCGGTGCGCTCGATCACTCGCATTACCCGCCCGCGGGCATTGGTTTCGGCGTATTCGTAACCCGGTTTGCCGAGCAGGCTGGCCTCGTAGAAACGCTCCAGCCCCGCCTTGCCGATGCTGTAGACGCCGCGATAGGTTTCGGCATCCAGGGCCTTGAGCTCCTGTTCGTCGATGCGGCCCATGTAGCCGAGCACATGGGCGAGCATGGCGCCATGGGGATAATGGCGCACCAGCTGCGCAGAGATCTCCACACCGTCGAGATGGTATTCGTTGACCGCGAGGATGCTCTGCTCCTCCTCGCTCAGGTTGTAACGCAGCGGTACCGATTCATAGGGCCGCCTGCGGGCGGCGAGCTGGCGGAAGCGCTCGATCTCGGCGTCACCGAGCGAGAGCAGCTCGCGCAGTTCGGCGAGCAACGTATCGAGCTTGCCGGCGCGCTCGACCATGATGGACAGGGTGAAGCCGGGCCGGTTTTCGGCCAGCAGTACGCCGTTGCGATCGAAGATCAGGCCGCGTGTCGGGGGAATCGCCCGCACGTGGATGCGATTGCGCTCGGCGCGGGTGACGAAATCCTCGTGCCGCAGTACCTGCAGATCGAAGTAGCGCCAGATCAGCACCGCGAGCAGCAACATCATCACCAGCAGGGAGAACATCAGCCGGCCACGGAACAGCAGATGCTCGCGCCGGTGATCGCGCAGCAGACGGTCGGCGTTCATCGGTGGTCGGATTTCATCGGTGACTGTCGATCTGCATCGGCGATTTTCGGGCAATTTTCATCTGCGACTGTCGCACTTGATCGGCGTTTGCCACCCTTCAGCGGTGGTAGGGATGGCCGATGTTGAGCGTCCAGGCGCGGTAGAGCTGTTCGGCGACCAGCACCCGCACCAAGGGATGCGGCAGGGTCAATGCCGACAGCGACCAGCGCTGGTGGGCGCGATGCAGGCATTGCGGATCCAGGCCGTCGGGACCGCCGACCAGCAGACAACAGTTGCCACCGGCCGCCTGCCAGCCGGCGAGTCGCGCCGCGAGCTGGGGCGTGCTCCAGGACTCTCCGGCGACATCGAGCGCAACCAGGGTGTCGCGTGGGCCAACCGCCTTGAGCAGCGCCCGGCCCTCGGCGGCTACGGCCGCTGCGGGGTCCGCATTGGCCGGCCGGGCACCGAGCGGGATCTCGACGATCTCCAGCTTCAATTCCGGCGGCAGGCGGCGCGCGTAGTCGGCCACCCCGAGCCCGACCCAGGCCGGCATGCGGGTTCCCACCGCCAGCAGGCGCAGCCGCAAGCTGCTTCACTCCTCGCCGCGCTTGAGATCCTCGGGGCGCAGCGACCAGAGTTTTTCCAGTTCGTAGAAGGCTCGGGTCGCCGGCAGCATGACGTGCAGCACCAGATCGCCGAAATCCACCAGCACCCACTCCGCGGTCTCCATGCCCTCGACCCCCAGGGGCCGAATGCCCAGCTTGCGGGCCTCTTCGACGGCATTCTCGGCGAGCGCCTTCACCTGGCGGGTGGAGCTGCCGCTGGCCACCACCAGGGTATCGGTGACATCGGTGAGTTCGCTCACATCGAGGCGGACGATGTCCTGCCCCTTGATATCTTCCAGCGCGGCGACGACCACCGCGGCGAGGCTGTCATTCATGGCAATTCCCGACTGTCGCCGCCGGTGGCGGCATGGAGTTGACTGCCGCCACCGGCGGCATAGAGCCGATGGTCGCGCAGATAGGCCAGTGCCGCGTCGGGCACCAGGTAGCGCACTGAGCGCGCGGCCGCGAGATCCTCCCGGAGGCCGCTCGAAGATACCGGCAGCAGGGTCAGCGCACGGATCAGCGCGCGCCCGTGGGCAGTGGCGTGCAGCGCCGCCGGATCCTGAACCCAGCGCTCCGCCAGCCATTCGGCCACCGGGCCCGATTCCGGCGCCTGCCAGCCGGGCCGGGCCGCCACCACGAGGTGAGCGAGATCGGTGAATTCACGCCAGCGGTGCCAGCTCGCCAGGCCGACCAGCGCGTCCATGCCTAGGCACAGGCACAGCGCCACTCCGGGGCCAAGCTCGGCGCGCAGCTCGGCGAGGGTGTCGATGGTGTAGGAAAGTCCGGCGCGGCGCCGCTCGCGAGCGTCGGCGACGAGCCCGGGCTCGTCGCCGATGGCCGCGGCCAGCATCGCCAGGCGCTGGACGGCACTCGCCCGCGGCGGGGCCCGGTGCGGCGGCCGCGCGCTCGGCACCAGCAGCACGCGGCGCAGCCCCAAGGCTTCACGCAGCTCGACGGCGGTGCGCAGATGGCCGATGTGCACCGGATCGAAGGTGCCGCCGAACAGGCCGATGGCGTCCAAGCTCAGCCGCGCACCTGGCCGTCGCCCAGCACCACGAACTTCTGGCTGGTCAGCCCTTCGAGGCCAACCGGTCCACGGGCATGGAGCTTGTCGGTGGAAATGCCGATCTCCGCGCCAAGGCCGTATTCGAAGCCGTCGGCAAAGCGGGTGGAGGCATTGACCATCACCGAGCTGGAATCCACCTCGCGCAGAAAGCGCCGCGCGCGTGAATAGTCCTCGGTGACGATGGCATCGGTATGCGCGGAACCGTAGCGGCCGATGTGGTCGATCGCCGCATCGAGATCGGGCACCACGCGCACCGCCAGGATCGGCGCCAGATACTCCGCGTACCAGTCATCCTCGCTGGCGGGCCGGCACTCGGCCACCAGCGCCTGGGTGCGCGCGCAGCCGCGCAGCTCGACCCCAGCGGCGGCGTAGGCCGCGGCGAGGCGCGGCAGCAGCGTCGCGGCCACCGGCTCGGCGACGAGCAGCGTCTCCATGGCGTTGCATACGCCGTAACGGTGGGTCTTGGCATTGAGGGCGATGGCGAAGGCCTTGTCGAGATCGGCGCGCTCGTCGACATAGACGTGGCAGACGCCATCCAGGTGCTTGATCACCGGCACCCGCGCCTCGGCGCTGATGCGCTCGATCAGACTCTTGCCGCCACGCGGCACGATCACGTCGACGAATTCGGGCATGGCGATCAGCTCGCCCACCGCAGCCCGGTCCGGGGTCTCGACCACCTGCACGGCGGCGGCCGGCAGGCCCGCATCCGCCAGCCCGCGCTGGATACAGGCGGCGATGGCGCCGTTGGAGTGCAGCGATTCGCTGCCGCCGCGCAGGATGCAGGCGTTGCCGGATTTGAGGCACAGGCTAGCGGCATCGACCGTCACATTGGGCCGCGATTCGTAGATGATGCCGATCACCCCCAGCGGCACCCGCATGCGGCCGACCTGGATGCCACTCGGCCGGTAGCTGAGCCCGGTGATCTCGCCCACCGGGTCGGCCAGCGCCAGCACCTGGCGCAGACCCTCGATCATGGCGTCGATGCGCGCCGGAGTGAGTGCGAGGCGATCCAGTTGCGCCGCATCGAGGCCGCTGTCCCGCCCGGCTTGCAGATCCCGCGCGTTGGCGGCTGCCAGTTCCTTCCGCTGCGCGTCGAGCGCCGCGGCGATAGCGGCGAGCGCGGCGTCCTTCTCGCGGCTGCCGGCGGCCGCCACTACCCGTGCCGCCTGGCGTGCCTGCCGCCCCAGATCGCGCATGTAGGACACGATATCCATCCTCAACCTCGGCGTCATACCGACGCTATGCCGTGTAGCGCTTCATTATACAGACCACCCCTTGATACCGGCCGCCGCTTTGGCCGGCCGTCCCTTTGCAGCATCCAGTGGATTGCCGCATCCGGTGGATTGCCGCACCCGGTAGATTGCCGCACCATCGCGGCTCCACACTTTTTGGGGCCATTTTCATGCGTCAACTGGGCACGGGTTTCTATTGGCAGGATCTGCAACCGGGCGACCGCTTCCGTACCTGGGGCCGCACGGTGCTGGAAGCCGACATCGCCAACTTCATCAACCTGATCGGCCTCCACGAAGTGGTGTTCAGCGATCGCGAATTCCTGCGCGAAAAATCGGTAATCAAACGCCCGTTCGCGCCGGGCGCCCTGGTCTACAGCTTCGCCGAGGGCCTGCTGCTGCCGAGCATGCAGGGCACCGGGATGGCCTTTCTCAACATGGAACTGGACATCAAGCGGCCCTGCTTTGCCGGCGACACCATCCACGTCGAGGTCGAAGTCGTCGAAGTGCGGCAGACCAGCAAAGGCAACCGCGGCCTCGTACGCACCTTCAACCGGGTGCTCAACCAGAATGGCGAGGAAGTGCTGACCTACAACCCGCTGCGCATGCTGAAGGGTCGCGAGCAGTAAGCACCCGTCGCAGGCGCTCAGCGGTGGGCCATCTGCCACACCCAGCGCCGCACTAGGGCGAGCCGCGCGGCGGGATCGTCCAGCTCCAGCAGCGCGATCTTGCTCGCCAAGGGTACCGGCAGCAGATCGGCGAGCCGCCAGGCGAGCTGGCTGCCGTCGAGGGCAGCGTCGAGATAGCGCTCGGCGACGCCCAGCTCGCGGGCCAGTTCGCCCAGCAGGGCCACGAGGTCGGCATCGTCCTCGGCCAGCGGCAGCGGCACCTCCGGGGCCAGCTGCGTCACCTCGCCCCGCATCAGACCATCGGCCTCGATGCGGGTGGCACCGACGCGCAGGCGCCGCTCGCCGCGAATCTCGATGCCCAACAGACCGCCAGGCAGCGTGGACCAGTCCACGATCCGCACCCAGGTGCCCAGCGGAGCGATGCTCGGCGTGGCACCGACCTCGCGCCCGGCGAGAATCGGCACCACGCCAAAGCCGCCGTCGGCCGCCAGGGTGTCGCGCACCAGGCGCAGGTAGCGCTGCTCGAAGATGCGCATGGGGATGGCAACGCCGGGGAATACCAGACGCTGGAGGGGAAACAGCGGTTGCTCCAGGGAATCGGGCTTCATCGAATTAGACATTTACGCTCCACAACAGCGGGGTTACCATCGCGGTTCCCATAACAACCACGAAGGGAAACCTAGCATGAACCCCGCCTACTACGCACTCGCCGGATTCGCCGGCTGGACCCTGCTGCTCACGCTGGTCATGGCCGCCAATCGCATGGCCAATCTGTTCGGCGGCGCCAAGATCCCCATCAACAAATTCTCCCCGACTGGCGAAGACTTGCCCGGGTTCGGCCACCGCATCACCCGTGCGCACATGAACTGCGTGGAAAACCTGCCGGCGTTCGCCGCGCTGGTGGCCGCCGCCGGGCTCTCCGGCCCGCTCGCGGTAATGGAAGGCACGGTGATGTATGTGCTCTATGCGCGCATCGGCCAGTCGGTGGCCCACATCATTTCCACCAGCCCGGCGATGGTCTGGGTCCGCGCCACCTTCTTCTTCGCGCAGGTGCTGCTGATGGCCTGCTACGCCTATCAGCTACTGTTCTGACAGCTGCCGTTCTGAAAGCTGCTGCTCTGACAGCCACAGTTTCGAGGCATGCCCGATGAGCACCGAGCAGCCGATCTGGTTCGACGCCGCCATCGCCCACACTGCGACCGAGCACTCGGTCGCAGTGGATGGCTGCGCGATCGCCTATCGCTGCTGGGGCGAAGTCGGTCGACCCGGACTGCTGCTGATCCACGGTTACAGCGCCAACAGCCACTGGTGGGATTTCATCGCCCCGGCCTTTGCCGTCGACCACCGGGTGATGGCGCTCGACTGCTCGGGTGCCGGTGACAGCGGCCATCGCGAGCGCTATGACCTCGACACCTACGCGCGCGAAGTGCTGGCGGTCGCCGCTGGCGCCGGCATCGGCAACGACCTGGTGGTGGTCGGCCACAGCTTCGGCGGCGGCATCGCGCTGCGCACCGCCGCCGCCCACCCCGAGCGGATCAAGGCCATGATCTCGGTGGATGCCCGGCTGGTATCGCCACCCGGCGAGCACCGACCACGCGGCACCAGCGGCTTTCTGCCCCATACGATCTACCCGGACGAGGCGAGCGCAATCACGGGCTTTCGGGTCGTGCCGCCCCAGCGCTGCGCCAACCAGTTCCTGCTCGACCACATCGCCCGCCACTCGGTGCGGCAGACGGCCGAGGGCTGGGAGCTGAAGGCCGATGCGGCACTGCTCGATCGCTTTCGTTTCGAGGATCAGACCGATGCGCTGCTGGGCCTCACCACCGGCTTCGGCATGATCCACGGCGCCCTGAGCGCTTCCGTCACCGAGGAAGATCTCGCCTATATCCAGTACGTGGCTCCGCGCGGGTCACCGTTTCGCACCCTTCCCGGTGCCGCCCACCACGTCTTCCTGGACGAACCCCTGGCGTTCATCGACGCGCTGCGGGACATGTTGAGGCACTGGGCCTGAGCCGCCGACACCATCATTATTCGGCGTCGGGGAGCCAGCCCTCCGGCGGATATTCGGCAAAGCGCGGCACCGCGAGCCCCGCCTCGTACCAGCAGGCGCGGCTGGCCCAGAAGATCTGCCGGTCCGGGGCAATGCCGAGATCCTCATCCAGCACCCCCGCGGGCACGATCAGGTGGGCACCATTGCGGCTGACATAGGGCAGCGCCGAGCCGCACTGAATGCAGAAACACTTGGCAAAACTGCGCGCTTCCAGCACCTGGTAGCGGCGGATCAAATCCACCCCATGGAGCCATTCGACATGGTCCGGCGCGGTGAACAGATTGGCGGCGTGGGCCGAGGCGGTGGCCTTGCGGCAGCGGGAGCAATGACAGAGCACGAAGCGCTCGAACGGCCCCCAGACCGCGAAGGCAACCGCGCCGCACAGACAGGCGCCGCGAATCCTGGTGGCTTCAATCGCCATTGCACCGCTCCTCATCCGCCTCCGCTGGCACCGGAAATTCGCCGACGACCACGGCATCCCCCACGCGCAGCCAACCACCGCACAGCACCTCGGCACGCAATCCGCCGCGCCCCTCCAGCTGGGCGGCGATCCCCGGCCGCGTCAATCGCTCCAGATGCGCGCAGGGTTCGCACCGGCGCTGCCCCAGGAACCAGGCGCTGCCGATGCGAAACTCGCGTCCCAGCAGGGTATCGAGATCGACGCCGCGGGTGAGCAGATTGCGTCGCGATTCGGCGGCGCTGATGCGCCAGCCAGCGGGCAATTGTTCCAGTATCTCCGCAGCGATCAGCGTCACCGCGCGACCGGTGCCCGGCCACTGCGACCAGGTCCCGGAGCCATGGTAGTAGCGATCCCCTGTCAGTCCACGGCCGGCCACGGCTTCGGCGGCCACGACCGCCACCGGCAGCGCGCCCCGCTCTGGCGCAATGTGGATCGCCACCAGCTCACCCGCGAGTGGCGAGACCGCCGGATCGCGCTCACCCACCATCGAGCTCCCGCTGGCTGGCGTTGATGTCGGGGTCGTAGCGCGTCCCGGTGCGAAACAGGAGATGCCAGGGGTTGTTCTTGCGGCAGCGCCATTCGCCTTGGGCGAGCGCCCGCCCGGCATTGCGACAGTCCGCCAGGGACCAGTAGGTTCGGTCGCCGGCGATCCAGGCGGCGTCCGATCCCGTTCGGGACAGCGCTTCATGGGTGGGATAAAAGACGTACAGCAGCACCAGCGTGCCGATCACCAGACCCACTTTCACGGGCACCTCCTTGGCTATCGAGGTGCCGGCCAACCGCTCCGCGTACTCCCTTGGCAGACGCTCCGCCCGCGAATCAGGAATCCGTCTTGGTGGTTCGGCCGGACACCGACGGGAAATGCGGGAAGGCCATGACGTTGCTGCCGCGTGCGTCGCTGACCTTGCAGACCCCTTCCTTCTCCACTTCGTCCACGCGCACGATGGCGTGCATCGGGATGAAGCTGCGCTTGACCCCGGAAAACTCGGATTTCAGCTTTTCTTCAGCCGGATCGACGATCATCTGAGATTTCTCGCCGAACACGAACTCCTCGACCTCGAGAAAGCCCATCAGATCGCTCTGATAGACGTAGCGGCTGTAGATCTCGTAGACCTGACCCTGGTTGAAGAAGATGATCCGATAGATGGGTTCGTTGGACATGCCCGGCGGCCTTCGGGGTTACTGGCGGCAGCTTAGCACAATGGGGTCTGGGCCCGGAATTTCAACCGCTTGCCGGCGACAGCCGGTCGGCCAATAGGCACTGGCGCACGGCCTTGCTCACACACGGCCTTGCGCGCACAAGGCCTTGCCCACACGGCAGACATGCAAGTCATGCCTGCCCCCGGTCAGGGCCAGCGGACCCTGGGACCGAACCGCATTTTCGCCGCCTTTCAATCCGTTGCCAGCCTCCCGAACAGATCGTAGTCGTCGGCGTCTTCAATCAATACCGATACCCGGTCTCCCGGTGCTGGCGTCGCCATGCCGGTGGGAATCTCGACGTGAACCAGGCCGTCGATGTCCGGCGCGTCGGCGGCGGAGTGGCCCACCACGCCATCCTCGTCGCGGCCGTCGATCAGCACATCGAGCACCCGGCCGACCCGGCGCTGGAGACGCGCCGCGCTGATTTCCTGCTGGGCGGCCATCAGCCGGTGCCAGCGCTCCTCCTTCACCGCCTCGGGCACCGCGCCGGGCAATGCATTGGCGCGGGCTCCGGCCACCGCTTCGTAGCGGAAGCAACCCACGCGGTCGAGCTGGGCTTCGTGCAGCCAGTCCAGCAGCAGCTCGAAATCGGCATCGGTCTCGCCGGGAAAACCGACGATGAAGGTGCTGCGCAACACCAGATCAGGGCACTGCTCGCGCCAGGCGCGGATCCGCTCCAAGGTGCGCTCCTGGTGGGCCGGCCGCTGCATCGCCTTGAGCACCCCGGGGCTGGCGTGCTGAAAGGGAATGTCGAGGTAGGGCAGGATGCGGCCCTGGGCCATCAGCGGGATCAGCGCATCCACGTGCGGATAGGGATAGATGTAGTGCAGGCGCACCCAGGCGCCCAGATCGCCCAGCGCCTGACAGAGCTCGAGCAGGTTGCTTTTCAGCGGGCGGCCCTGCCAGAACCCGGTGCGGTACTTGATATCGACGCCGTAGGCACTGGTGTCCTGGGAAATCACCAGCAGTTCGCGCACCCCGGACTTGACCAGCCGTTCGGCTTCGTCGAGCACTTCGCCCACCGGCCGGCTCACCAGGCGGCCGCGCAGGTCGGGAATGATGCAGAAGGTGCATTTGTGATTGCAGCCCTCGGCTATCTTCAGGTAAGCATAGTGCCGGGGCGTCAACTTGATGCCTTGGGGCGGCACCAGATCGACGAATGGATCGTGCGCGGCCGGCGCCGGCGCCCATTGGTGAACCGCGGCGACCACCTGTTCGTACTGATGCGGCCCGGTCACCGCCAGCACGCCCGGATGCGCGGCGCGAATCGCCGCCTCGTCGCCGCCCATGCAGCCGGTGACGATCACCCGGCCGTTCTCGGCCAGCGCCTCGCCGATCGCCTCCAGGGATTCCTGTTTGGCGCTGTCGATGAAGCCACAGGTGTTGACCACCACCACGTCGGCCCCGTCGTAGGTGGGCGAGACTTCGTAGCCCTCCAGCCGCAGCTGGGTCAGAATGCGCTCAGAGTCCACCAGCGCCTTGGGGCAGCCCAGGCTGACAAAGCCCACACGCCCGCCAGTTTTCATCGTCATCGCCTCTCCCGGATCGACTGCGGCTCCCCGACCGGAGGGCATTATCGCGGCCGCGCCCGATCCAGGCCAGCCAAGCTGGCGGGCCACAAAGCGGCGGGCCGCCAATTGGTGGCGGTTCGGAACTGTGGAACAATACCGAACGACTTCCCCATGCCGGAGTGACGGGCCATCACCGTGGACATCATCGACGCCAGCGGTTATCGCCCCAATGTCGGCATCGTGATCTGCGATGCCGAGGGCCAGGTATTCTGGGCCAAGCGGGTCGGCCACAACGCCTGGCAATTTCCCCAGGGCGGCATCCATCACGGCGAATCGCCACGCGATACCCTGTTCCGCGAGTTGCACGAAGAGGTCGGTCTCGAACCCGGCCACGTGGAGATCCTCGCCGAGACCCAGGGCTGGCTGAAGTACCAGTTGCCGGCCCGCTTCATCCGCCGCTCCGAAGAGAAACCCTGCGTCGGCCAGAAACAGAAGTGGTTTCTGCTGCAACTGGTGGGCGAGGAGCACCATATCCGCTTCGATCGCGGCCCCAAGGCGGAATTCGACGCCTGGCGCTGGGTCAGCTACTGGTATCCGGTCGGCCAGGTGATCGAATTCAAGCGCGAGGTGTACCGCCAGGCACTCAGGGAACTCGCCCGGGCGCTGCCTGGCGCCGAGGCCCGCAGCACGCGCCGGGGCCGTTGATGCTCGAACCGCTGCGCCGGATCGTCCAGGAGGTCAATGCCGCCCCCGATTTCGGCACCGTGCTGGAAATCATCGTCGAGCGCGTGAAGGCGGCGATGAACACCGGTATGTGTTCGATCTACCTGCTCGACCCGGTCAGCAAGCGCTACATTCTCTCCGCCACCCGCGGCCTGCTGCCCGAGTCGGTAGGCAAGGTGGCCATGTCCACCGACGAGGGCCTGGTAGGCCTGGTGGCCAGCCGCGCCGAGCCGGTCAACCTGGAGCACGCCGAGACCCACCCCCGCTTCGCCTATTTTCCGGAAACCGGCGAGGAGCGCTTCAGCTCCTTCCTCGGCGCGCCCATCATCCACCAGCGCGAGGTGCTCGGCGTGCTGGTGGTGCAGCAGCAGGAACGCCGCCGCTTCGACGAGAGCGAAGAGGCCTTCCTGATCACGGTGTCGGCCCAGCTCGCCGGAGTCATCGCCCACGCCGAGGCGACCGGCGAACTGGTGCGGGTCACCGCGCCGGAGGCGCCCACCGGGCCATCCAAGGTCTATCCCGGCATCGCCAGTGCGCCCGGCATCGGCATCGGCAACGCGGTGGTGGTGTCTTCGCCAGCCGATCTCCATGCGGTGCCCAAGCGGCGCACCGCCGACGTCCCGGGAGAGATCGAGCAGTTCCGCCGCGCCCTGGAGAAGACGCAACAGGACGTTCACGGTGCCAAGAACGATCTCCGGGGCATCCTCAGTGCCGAGGAGCTGGAGATGTTCGACGTCTACCTGCGCATGCTCGAGGATCGCGCCCTGGGCGGCGAGGTGATCGCGCTGATCAACGAGGGCTTCACCGCGCAAAGCGCCTGGAGCCAGGTCGTCATCGAGCACATCCGCACCTTCAGCCGCATGGAAAGCGAATACCTGCGCGAGCGCGCGTCCGACGTGCGCGATCTCGGGCGCCGGGTGCTGGAACACCTGCAGCAGACCGAACGCGAGGAGGAACGGGTCTATCCGAAGGACACCATCCTGATCGGCGAGGATCTGGCGGCAACGCACCTGACTGCAGTGCCTTTCGAGCATATCCGCGGCATCGTCTCGGTGCGCGGCTCGCACAACTCGCACATGGCCATCATCGGGCGCGCCATGGGCATTCCCACGGTGATGGGTGCGATCGATCTGCCCTGGACCGAGCTGGAAGGTCAGCGCGTCATCGTCGATGGCCACATCGGCCAGATCCTGGTGGATGCCACCCGGGAAGTCGAGCGCGCGTTCCAGAAGGTACTCCGCCGCGAGCAGGTGCTCGCCGCCGATCTGCTCGCCACCCGCGACGAACCCAGCATCACTGCCAGTGGCGAGGAAATCGCGCTATGGGTGAATACCGGGCTGCGGGTCGATACCAAGCTGTCGCTGGAGGTGGGCGCCGCCGGCGTGGGACTCTATCGCACCGAAATTCCGTTCTTCCTCCACGAGCGTTTCCCGTCGGAAGAGGAGCAACGACAGATCTACCGGGATCAGCTCCAGATCTACGCGCCCTGCCCGGTGACCATGCGCACCCTCGACATCGGCGGCGACAAGGCACTGCCCTATTTTCCCATCAGCGAGGAAAATCCCTTTCTGGGCTGGCGGGGGATTCGCGTCACCCTCGACCACCCGGAAATCTTTCTGGCGCAGATCCGCGCCATGATGCGTGCCAGCGAGGATCTCGACAATCTGCGCATCCTGCTGCCGATGATCTCCTGCATCGAGGAAGTCGACAGCGCGATGGCGCTGATCTCGCGGGTCTACACCGAACTGACGGTGGAAGAGGGCTACCGCATCGAGATGCCCCAGGTCGGGGTGATGATCGAGGTGCCGGCCGCGGTCTATCAGACGCGGGAGCTGGCGCAGCGGGTCGATTTCCTCTCCGTGGGCACCAACGACCTCACCCAGTATCTGCTGGCGGTGGACCGCAACAATCCTCGCGTCGCCGCGCTCTATCACGGCCACCACCCGGCGCTGTTGCAGGCGCTGCGCCACATCGTCGGCGAAGCGCAGGCAGTGGGCTGCGAGGTCAGCGTCTGCGGCGAGTTGGCCGGCGACCCCATGGGCGCCGTACTGCTGGTGGGGCTCGGCTATCGGACGCTGTCGATGAGTGCCGCCAACCTGCTGCGGGTCAAGGCCGTGCTGCGCCAGCTGACGCTGGCCGAGATGACCGAACTCGCCACCCGCCTGAGCACGCTACCCGATGCGACCAGCGTCAAGCACGAGCTGCAACGGGCCCTGCAACGCCCGGGTATCGAGCGGCTGCTCCATACCCAGAGCCCGAGTCGGCGCGGCCGCGGCTGAGCACCTGTCAGCACTGAACTTGCCCAGCCCTCCCGGAGACACCCTGTTAAGCGAATACCCTTCGCAACAGAGGTGTTCCAGGCGGTCCAGGGCATCGTAGCTGTAGCGGGCGGTGATGCCGCGGGCATCGGTGCGGGTCAGCAGGCGGTTGTCGGCGTCGTGGGTGTAGACCAGATCGCCGCGGTCGGGGCTGGACTCGGTCAGCGGGCGGCCCAGGGGATCGTGGGTGAAGGCGGTCGCCGCGCCGTTGGGGGCGGTGACCGCGACCACCTGGCCCAGGGCATCGTGGGCGAACGCGGTCGCGCCACCCAGGGCGTCGGTGCGCCCGGTGAGGCGCCGGCCCGGGTCGTAGGCACTGTGGGTGACGTGGCCGTTGGGGGCGGTGACCGCAACCGGGTTGCCGGCACCGTCGTGGCTGAAGGCGGTGACCGCGTCGGCGCTCTCCCCGGGCTCGATCACGGCGCTGCGCCGGCCGAGCGAATCGAAGGCCTGGGCTTGGCGGTGGGCGAGGCCGCCATCGGGATCCCGGGTCAGGGTCTCGATGCGGTTGCCCTCGGCGTCATAGCGGTATTCCTCACGGTTGCCCAGGTTGTCGGTGACGCCGGTCAGGCGGCCGCGCGGATCGTAGGCAAAATCGAGTACCACGCCCTCGGGCAGCGCAACCTGGGTGGGCTGGCCGGCGGTGGAGCTAGCACGGCGGTGTCGAGCAAATATCCAACTTGTACACCAGTGTCCGTCATTCGACAGGAAGATCAAAGCTGGTTACACAGAAACTTTTACAGTCTCGCTGCTACTGGCTGGACAGCAACTCCCATGCCATGGCCCGAGTGTAACGCCACATTCCGACAAGAAGATGAAGCGCGCCGAGGCGGTTCGGCGGGGCTGTGGGGCGGCGGCGATTGAACCGCGCCGCGGTACTCAAGACCACTGAAAACGGGGTAGTTGCTGAAAGGCTGCGCAGACCTTGCCGTGCCAGGCATCACTCAGTTGGGAGAGAAAGGGATCGTCGCCCTCGAAGCGGAACCGGCGTTGCAGCGCCAGACTGTCGCGCTGGTAGAGGGCGACCTCGTAGGGCGGCCCCACCGAGATGTTGGAGCGCGCGGCGCCATCCAGACTGACCAGGGACAGCTGGGCCGCGTCTTCCAGCGCCAGGTCCGGGCGGGCGACGCGATCCAGCATCGGTTTCCCGTACTTGATCTCGCCGATCTGCAGGAAGGGCGTCTGGGCGGACGCCGTCATGTAGTTGCCCTGGGGATAGATGATGAACAGCCCGGGGGCTTCGCCGTCGATCTGGCCGCCCAGGATCAGCGTGACCTCCGGTCCCTGGCCACTGGCGCGCAGCGCCGGGCCGTGCTGATTCTGGATCAGCAAATTGGTGGCGCCGATGTACTCGGCGGCCTCGAACAGATAGCGCGCGCTGTTGAGGTTGCCCGCGGTGCCGGGGTAGGCGAGATCGCGCTCCAGATAGCTCAGCAGCTGTTGACTGAGCGCCAGATTGCCGGCGCTGAGCACCACGAACAGGCGGTCCGGCGCCGGTTGCAGCACATGCATCTTGCTGTACAGGGACGCGTAGTCGACCCCGGCGCTGGTGCGGCTGTCGGAAGCCAGCACCAGCCCTTGGTCGACACAGATGCCGAGACAATAGGTCATTGGGAGACCGTCACTAGGCCGCGGCCGGCCGCGATTTGCTGTCCGACGCGGTCAACGAAACCGCACCAGGGCATGCCCCGGAATGGTGATCTCACCCTGGGCGTTTTTCAGGAACAGGCTGACCTTGACCTCGCGCGAGGCGTCATCCTTCGACTCCACCACGCCGCCCGCGCTCATGGTCTCGCCGAGGAAGGCGGCCTGGCGGTTGGCGTAGCCGAAGGAAACCAGCGTGGCGTCATCACCGATCCAGTCGGCGACCACCTGGCCGATCCAGTCGCCCTGCAACGGGCCGTCGAGCACGATGCCCGGATAGCCCTCTTCCTGGGTGGCATAGGCGTGGTCGAAATGGATCCGGTGCGGGTTCCAGATCGCCGCGTTGTACATGAACAGTTGGACGATGCCGGCGGTGTGGTCGCGGCTGGGCAGCGCATCGCCGGGCTGGATGTCTTCGAATTTGGGCATGGTCATCTCGCAATCAGGTGGCTATCTACCATCCGACGGCCATCTCGCAATCAGATGGCCATCTCTCAATCAGGCTGCTATCTCGTATCCGCTCAAGCTATTTCGCAATCCGCTAACGCTATCTCGCAATGAGCGAGGTGATTTCGTTGAGCACCGGTTCTCCGGCCTCGGTCTTCACTTCGGTCTCGGTGACCACGAAGATCAACGGGCCGCTCTTGCCGGCCTTCTCGTAGATGTCCTTGAGCCGCCGGGTGATGACCAGCTTGTCGCCGGGGCGGATCGGCCGGTGATAGGTGGTGTCGGAGTTGCCGGCCATGACGCGCTTCAGCGGCAGCGGCGGGATCAGCTTGTCTTCGGCGATGCCGTCCTTGCGCAGCTGCTCGGGCGGCAGGATTTCCATCGAATAGCCGAAGTGGAACAGCGGCGGCGCTTCGTCGCCATCCAGATACTTGCGCGCGCGCTGGCCGGTGGAGACGGCGTATTTCTGGATGTCGCGCCGGGTGACTTCGACGCGGATCTCGGGACTGGCGGTGCCGATCCGGGCCTTGATTTCGGGGGTCAGCAGTTCTGCCATGAGTACTCCTTGGGGATTTGCCATCGGGAATGGAGCAGCGGGGGCAAGGGAGCCGCCGCGCGGCGGCGGATCCCTTGTGGGAGCTTGCGCGTTTGGTTCAGACCACGGCAGGCATGATCTGGATACCAGGCGCCGCGGCCAGGAACTCGCCGAGCCGGCCACCCAGGGTCTTGAAATGCGGGGTCTCGCGGTGGGTGGCGAGATCGGCCTTGCTCCCGTACTGCTCGAGCATCACGTAAACCGTGGGATCGTCGGTCTTGTGCAGCTGATAGAAGGTGCAGGCGGGTTCATTGGCGCGCACCGCGGCGGTCAGCTCCTTCATCAGGGCCTCGAAGCCGGCCTGCTTGCCGTCCTGGATTTTCAGGGTTGCGATTACACCGATCATGGCTTTCTCCTCGTTGGGGTTATTGGTTTCAGGGGACTGTGGATTCCGATGAATGGTAAAGCAATTGTCGCTTCGACAGCGACAGTTCCGCGGCTACGGCTACGCTGCGCTAGCCCCGGCTACCTTGCCGGGCGCGCAGCCAGGCCACCACGGCGGGCAGCAGGCTGACCAGGATGATGCCGAGCAGCACCCAGGTGAAATGCCGTTTCACACCCGGCAGATTGCCGAAAAAGTAGCCCAGCCCCACGAACGCTCCCACCCAGGCCAGGGCGCCCAGCAGATTGCACGCCAGAAAGTACCCGTAGGGCATCCGGCCGACGCCGGCCACGAAGGGCACGAAGGTGCGCAGGAAGGGCGCGAAGCGCGCGATCACGATCGCCTTGCCGCCGTGGCGCTCGAAGAATGCCCGTGCCTGATCGAGATGGTCGCGGCGGATCCAGCGCGAATCGCGCGCGTAGACTGCGGCGCCAAGGCGGCTGCCAATGTAGTAATTGAGGCTGTCGCCAAGCACCGCGGCGACGAACAGGCTGCCGCCCAGCAGCCAGGGGTCCAGACTGCCGACGCCGGCCATTGCGCCGGCGGCGAACAGCAGGCTGTCGCCGGGCAGGAAGGGCATCACCACCAGACCGGTTTCGACGAACACGATCAGGAACAGGATCGGGTACAGCCACAGCCCGTACTGGCCCAGCAGTTCGAGCAGGTGGCGATCGACGTGGAGGATGAAATCGAGCAGCGCCATGGGTCGCGAGCCGGAATCGAAAGGCGGCACCTTACCCCAGGACTCCGAAAAAGCAGAAGGGCGGCAATGCCGCCCTTCTTGCCCTTCGGTGCGGCTCAGCCGCCGTCAGGAGACACGCAATCCCAGGTTGGCCATGCCTTCGCGATCGCACACCGGCGCCCGCTTGGTGCCAGGCGCGAGCTTGACCGAGCCCGGGGCACGCTCGAAGGAATCCACCAGCCCGATCTCCCTGGCGTATTCGCGCAGCTCGGGCAGCACTTCCCTGCCGATCAGCTCGATGGAGCGGTTGCGCTGCTGGTCGCTGGCGACGCCCTGCACATTGAAGAAGGTGAACGAGCCTGGGCGGATCACGCTGAGAATCGCCTTGATCTTGGGGATCACCTGCCTGGGCGTACCCACCACGATCTGCAGGTTCTCCTGGGCGCGCTGGTAAGAGTTCCAGAGCTTCTCCTTGATCATGTCGAAATTCTGCTCCTCCTGCCATTTGCCGCTGCGCGCCGCGGCCAGCTTGTCCTTGCTCACGCCGAGCCAGGAACCGCCAGGCGCCTTGGCCAGGATGCGGATCGCGGTCTTGGAGTTGTAGCCCGGCGGCAGGGTGTGCTCGGGCCGGCTGAAACCGTTCTGGCCACCACCGAAGGCGTAGCCGCGGCCGATCTGCTGCGCCTCCTCCTCGTTGTCGGAGACGAACACCGGCAGCAGGTAGCCGAAGTTCTCCGGTCCGGCCTGATAACCCAGTTCCGCCGCGGTATCGGCGTACATGTCCCACAGATCGCAGGTCGGCCCCAGGGCGGAACCCAGGCCCACGTAGGGATAGCGTTTCTCGGCGCACCAGATCACCGTCTCGGGCGACAGCACGCCGGGAATCCACTGCTGCGGATAGGGCTCCTGCAACGGCAGTGCCCAGGGGTTCACGTGGCGGTAGTGGAAGTGCTTGCCCTCGTAGCGCCAGGGGCCGGGCCGGGTCCAGGCCTGGATGATAAAGTCGTGGGCCTCGTTGAACAGCTCGCGGTTGTAGGCCGGGTTGGCGTTGTTGAAGAACTGCTCCGAGCCCGCGCCGCGTACCCAGCCGGCCACCAGGCGGCCACCGGAGATGAGGTCGATCTCGGCCAGTTCCTCGGCGATGCGCAGCGGGTGCTTGATCACCGGCAGCGGATTGCCCACCAGGATGATCTTGGCCTTGCGCGTGGCGCGCGCCAGCACTGCGGCCTCGATGTTGATCACGTTGCCCATGCAATAGGGGTTGCCATGGTGCTCGTTGAGCGCCACGCCATCGAAACCGACATCCTCGGCCAGGCAGTATTCGTCGATGAACTGGTTGTAGTCGTGGGCAGCCTTCTTGCGATCCAGGTGACGGTTGGATACGCCGAAGAACGCCTTGTTGGCCAGCACGACGTTCTCGTCGATATGGCGGTAGGGGCGTTCGGTGAAGTAGGCGAATTTCATGGCGGACTCCTCTGGTACGGCTTGATGACAGATTTCCTTCGGCCCCGCGCCGTACCAGCCAGCGCGGGGCCGAGCGTTCGCTAGGCGCCAGCCCGGGCCTGCGCGGCCCCGGGGATCGGGATCGGCAGGTTGAACAGCTCGATGCAGTTCAGCCCCATGGCCTGATCGCGCACTTCCCGCGGCACGCCCTGGGTGTGGCGGTCGATCATGTCCTGCGACCAGGGCCAGGTGGAATCGCTGTGCGGGAAGTCATTGGCCCACAGCAGCCGCTTGGAGTTCATCCGATGCGCACAGGCGAAGGCCTCCCAGTCGTCCTGGAAGGTGAGCCAGACGTTCTCGCGGATGTACTCGCTCGGCGGGCGCGGCAGCACCGGGCCGTGCTTGCCGTGGCCGTGACGGTAGGCGGCGCGGTTCATGCGGTGCATGAAGTGGGGCAGCCAGCCGGCGTCGCCTTCGGCACCGACGAACTTGAGTTTGGGATGGCGCTCGAACACCCCGCCCAACACGAACAGTCCGACCAGATCCTGAATGCCGCGAATCAGCTTCAGGAAGCTGTTGAGCTTGTGGCCGCGATACTCGGTGAGGGAGGCAGCGCTCTCCTTCGAGGTCAGGATGTGGAAGCACAGCGGCAGGTCGAGGTCGGTGGCGCATTCCCACAGGGCGTCATACATGGGGTGGTCGTAGTCTTCCTCGACCGGCCGGCCCGGCATCATCACGCCGACGAAACCCGCTTCCTTGATGCGGCGAAAATCCTCGATGGCGGAATCCACCGACAGTATCGCGGTCTGGCCCAGGCCGAACAGGTTGTTCGGCGCCGCCGCGCAATATTCCTGCAACCAGCGGTTGTAGGCCCTGAAGCAGGCATCCTTGTAGAGCGGATCCTTGAGGTTGCACAGCACCATGCCCACGGAGGCGTAGATGATTTCGGCATCGACGCCATCGCGCTGCTGGTCGGCGACCCGGGTCGCCGGATCCCAGCCGCTCTGGTGCATGGCGTGGAACCGGCGGTGCGGGGCGACCTTGGGCATCACCTCGTCGGGAATGCCGGCGGCCGACATCAGGCCGATTTCCAGTGGGCGCTTGTAGCCCTCGATGGCATAGGCGTCGCCGCCCTTGCCGTCGTCCACCAGATGGGGTGCCCGGTCGCGGTAGGCCGGATCGATGTAATCGCGGTAACACTCCGGCGGCTCGACGATATGGGAGTCGGCGGAAACGACGGGCATGCGCATGCTGTTCATGATGAAGCTCCTCGCGGTTATTAAGCCTTGGATGAACCCGGCGCGGTTGCGCCAGATCAATAAACCGGGTTACCGCTAGTGGAGGTGATCGTTGGGTAAAAAGCAACAATACCGGGCGCCGGTCACAAACCATTCGCCCATCACAAACTGATCGACGGTCACGAGCGATCGACAGTCACCAGCGGATCGACGGTCACCGGCCGACCGAAAGTTGCAAGCGAATCGAAAGTTACCATCGAACCGGAAGTCGCAAGCGAAGCGGAAATCGTAAACGGATCGCAAGTCACCAGCGAATCGAAAATCGCCTGCGAACCGAAAATCGCCTGCGAACCGAAAGTCACAACAATGCGTCGAACGGCAGCACCGATACCGCGGCTCCGGCGGCGATCTCTGCGGTGCCCATCGGCACCTCGATGAAGGCATTGCAACGCGCCAGCGCCGCAAACGCCGCCGAACTCTGCTGCCGGTCCGGGGTAACCCGCAGATCCCCGGCGACATCGCGCTGCAGATGCCCGCGCAACAGTTCGAGCCGCGAGCGATTGGGCCGCAACGGCACCGTGGTGCGGGCGACCAGCCGCAGCGGCTCGGGATCTTCCGCACCCTGCAGGCCGCGAATCACCGGGACCGCGAGCTGGTGAAAAGTCACCAATGCCGATACCGGATTGCCGGGCAGACCGCACAGCAGGGCATTGCCGAGGCGGCCAAAGATGAACGGCTTGCCGGGTTTTATGGCGACCTTCCAGAACGCCACCTCGCCCAGCTCGCGCAAGATCTCCAGGGTGAAATCGGCCTCGCCCACCGACGCACCGCCGCAGCTGAGTACCAGATCGGCCTCCGCGGCGGCAGCGCGAAACGCCGCGCGCAGTGCTTCCGGGCGATCGGGAACGATGCCGAAATCGCGCACGTCCACCCCCAGCCGCGCCAGCATCGCCGCCAGCACATAGCGGTTGCTGTCGTGAATCTGTCCCGGTTCGAGCAGGGAACCCGGCGGGCGCAGTTCGTCACCGCTGGCCAGCAGGGCCACCCGGACCCGGCGCCGCACCCGAGCCTGCGCCCGACCCAGGGTGGCCAGAACGCCGATCTCGATCGCACCCAGCCGCCGCCCGGCGGGCAGCAGCAGCTCGCCGCGGGCGATATCCTCTCCGGTGCGGCGGACATTGGCCCCAGGTTGGGGCGCCTGCGCGGTCAGTGCGATGGCATCGCCCTCGCGCGCCACGTCCTCCTGAATCACCACGGTATCGGTACCGGCCGGTAGCTGCGCCCCCGTGGTGATGCGCACGCACTGGCCGGCATCGACCCGATCCGCGAAGGGGGCGCCCGCCAGCGCGGTGCCGATCAGCCGCAACCGCGCACCCGGCAGCAGATCGGCATGGCGCAGCGCATAGCCGTCCATGGCCGAGCAGTCGGCGGCCGGCAGATCGACATCGGCACGCAGCGGCGCGGCCAGAATCCGCTCGGCGAGCTGGCCGAGCGGGACCAGCTCGGTTTCCTCCACCGCGGTCACCCGGTCGCGCATCCGCGAACGGGCTTCCGCGAGGGGCAGGGGAGCTTCAGTTGGCACGGGAGCTTCAGCTGGCAAGGGAGGTTCAGCTGGCAAAGGAACGTCAGCTGGCAAGGGAGCCTCCGCCATGGTGCGCAACGCCGGGGTTTTTCATCCTGTCGGACGCGTGTGCGAAGGGGATGGCCGCTGCTACCATGCGACGCAGTCGCCCGGCGCCGGTCTGCCGCCCAACGGTTCCGCGCAGCAACGATCTCCAGCAGCCATCATTTCCAGTGATCATCATTTCCGGCAACCATCATTTCCAGTAACTATACATTTTCAGCAATCATCACCAAGAGGATAAGCCCAGATGAAACTCTACGACTATCCGCAGGCGCCCAACCCCCGCCGCGTCAATATCTTTCTGGCCGAAAAAGGCATCAGCGTGGCGCGGGTGCCGGTCGATCTGATGAAAGGCGAACAACTCGCTCCCGAGTACCGCGCCAAGAATCCCGCCTGCGACATTCCCATGCTCGAACTGGACGACGGCACCTGCATCAGCCAGATCCGCGCCATCTGCCGCTACTTCGAGGAAATCCATCCCGCCACGCCGTTGCTGGGCAGCACCCCCAAGCAAAAAGCGCTGTGCGAGATGTGGGAGCACCTGGCGTTCATGAACGGTCTGCTGGCGGTGGCCGAGGTGTTCCGCAACACCGCCAAGGGCTTCGCCAACCGTGCCGTGGTCGGCCCCCACGCCTATCCGCAGTCGGCGGAACTGGCGGAGCGCGGCCGCGCCCGGGTGGCCAATTTCTTCACCGACTTCGACCAGCAGCTCCAGGATCACGAATACGTCGCCGGCGATTTCTACTCAATGGCCGACATCACCACCCTGGTCACCTGCGACTTCGCCAAGTGGATCAAGGCCGAAATTCCCGCCGACTGCGTACATCTCCGGGCCTGGTACCAGCGCATCGCCGCGCGGCCCGCAGTGCAGGCCAACGGCTGATCGCCTACTGGCGCTGTGCTACATTGCGTCGCTGATCGAGCTGGCCCCGCTGATCGCGCTGACGGGCGCGCCGCAGCGACCGGCGCGCCCCGGCCACTACTCAATCCGGGCGGCAGCGGATTGCTGCGCCGACCCGGAGACAAGCGCCGCGCGCCGACGTTGTCTCACCCCGATTATTTTCCTTCCATTCCCGCCTACATGAGGACATGTGCAATGAGTCTGGACCAACGCCAATTCCGGGATGCCCTGGGCGCCTTTGCCACCGGCGTCACCGTGGTCACCGCCAAGGACGCCGACGGCAAGCCGGTGGGCGCCACCGCCAACAGCTTCTCCTCGGTATCGCTGGACCCCCCGCTGGTGCTGTGGAGCGTGGCCAAGACCGCCAACTGTTTCGACGCCTTCATGCAGGCCAGGCACTTTGCCATCCATATCCTGCATTCCGGCCAGGAAAACATCAGCCGCCTGTTCGCCACCAAGGAAGCCGACAAGTTCGCCAGCCTCGCGTGGCACGAGAATGCCGGCGGTGCGCCGCTGCTCGAGGATTACAGCGTGCGCTTCGAGTGCACCACCGAACACCTTCACGAGGGCGGCGACCACATCATCATCGTCGGCCGCGTGCACGAGATGGACGCCAAGGACCGCGAACCGCTCGGGTTCTACAAGGGCAAGTACGCCAAGATCGTCGTCTGACGCTGGCCGCCGGAGACCATGCCATGAGCGCCACCTTCAACGCCCTGGTCCTCGACCGCAACGAGGACAAGAGCATCAGCGCAACCATCAAGCCCCTGTCCCTCGCCGATTTGCCGGACGAGGACGTGCTGGTGGATATCGCCTGCTCGACCCTCAACTACAAGGACGGTCTGGCGGTCACCGGCGCCTCGCCGATCGTGCGCAAGTTCCCCATGGTGGCGGGCATCGACCTCGCCGGTGTGGTGGCGGAATCCCGCGACAGCCGCTTCCAGCCCGGCGACCGGGTGCTGGTCAACGGCTACGGCCTCTCCGAGCGCCACTGGGGCGGCTACAGCCAGCGCCAGAGGCTCAAGCCCGAGTGGCTGGTGCGGGTGCCCGACGCCTTCAGCCTCGAGGAGGCCATGGCCATCGGCACCGCCGGCTACACCGCGATGCTGTGCGTGCAGGCGATCCGCGATTGGGGGGTCAAGCCCGCGGCCGGCCCGGTGGTGGTCACCGGCGCCGCCGGCGGCGTGGGCACCGTGGCCATCATGCTGCTGGCCAGGCTGGGCTACCAGGTCTGCGCCGCAACCGGCCGCGTGGAGGAAGCACGGCCGCTGCTGGAGCGCCTCGGCGCCGGCGAGCTCATCGCCCGCAGCGAACTGGCCCGCGATCCGGCGCCGCTCGAAGCCGAGCGCTGGGCCGCCGCGGTGGACACCGTGGGCGCCAATACGCTCGCTTCCGTCATTGCCCAGACCCGCTACGAGGGCATCGTCACCGCCTGCGGACTGGCCGGCGGCGCCGGCCTGCCGACCACGGTGATGCCCTTCATCCTGCGCGGCGTCACCCTGCGCGGCATCGATTCGGTGATGGCCGCCCAGGAGCGCCGGCAGCGCGCCTGGGACGAGCTGGCCGAGCTGGTGGACCGCGATCTGCTGCGCGCGATCTACCGCGTGGAACCGCTGTCGCGCGTGCCGGAACTGGCCAGGGCGATCCTGGCCGGCGAAATCCAGGGCCGGGTAGTGGTGGACGTCAACGCCTGAAGTCGACGTCAACGCCTGAAGTCGACGCCAGCGCGCAAGGTCGATCGCCACCCTCCTCCTCGCCACCATAACCACCCCAACGAGGCGAGCGCGATGCAATTCAATCTGTTCATCTACGGCACCGTCGGCCGCCGCGCCGAACTCGAAGCCGGGATGGCGGGCAAGGATGCCCGGCGCTACCGGCGCATGCTCGACGAGATCGCCGAACTCGCACGCCTTGCCGACGGCGCCGGCTACTTCGGCTTCGGCCATCCCGAGCACCATTTGCAGATCGAGGGTTTCGAGGCCGCCAACGACCCCGGCCTGATGGCGATGTGGCTGGGCCGGCACAGCGAGCGCCTGCGCATCATCCCCTGCGGCTTCGTGTCCACCACCAACAACCCGCTGGTCACCGCCGAGAAGATCGCCACCCTCGACTGCATGCTGGGCGGACGGCTGGGGGTCGGGCTGGTGCGCGGCTACCAGGCGCGCTGGGTGGAGCACTTCAAGATCCGCCCGGAACTGACCGCGGTGGGCCCCTGGAACAAGGGCAGCGCAGCCGACGAAGCCAATCGCGAATACTTCGCCGAGTTCGTCGAGGTGGTGCTGAAGGCGCTGCGCGAAGACACCTTCAGCCATGCCGGCAACTATTGGCAGTTCCCGGTGCCGGGCTTTCACAACCCCCACCCGCACCCGGTATATCACCGCTATGGTCAGGGGGTGACCGCGGACATGGCGATCGAGCGCATCGGCATCGCGCCGCGGCCGCTGCAGGCGGAAATCCCGCTCTACGGCGGCTTCTCCCACAGCCTGCGCTCGGCCAAGTTCTGGGCACGGCACAAGGGCCGCCCGATCGTGCTCGCCAGCGACCTCGACTTCCTGCAGCTGCTGTGGCAGGAGTGGAGCGCAGAGGCCGACCGCCACGGCGTCGCCCATCGCCCCGGCGACCAGGCCTGCTGGGGCGGCATCATGGTGTGCGCGGAGACCGATGCCCAGGCGCGCGAGTGGTACGGCGAGATGGCCTGGCTCTGGGAGCAGTGGATGATGCCCTTCGGCCAGGGTTTCCCGGAACTGCTGGTCGGCAGCCCGGATACCCTCAACCGCCGCATCGCCGAAGTCGCCGGCAAGATCCCGCTGGACGAAGTCTTTCTGCTGATTCCGCAGGGCATTCTGGAACCGCAGAAGCTGCTGCACAGCGTCGATCTGTTCGCGCGGCGGGTGCTGCCGAATTTCGGCACTTGATCGTCGTCAGGGCTTTCTGCGACAGCTTTCTGCGACAGGTTTCTGCGGCAGCTTTCTGCCGGAAGACCTTGACGGGTTTTTCCCGACCCATCGCGGTCTTCTATACTCGCCGCCCGGCGCACGGCATGACCCGAGGGACTCGCGTTTGATCCGCTCATCCATCCTCGCCCGGACTAGCGTCGCGGGCCTGCTGCTGGCAGCGCTGGCCGGTTGCGGGCGCGACCCGGCACCGGCGTCACAGCCGCCCGTCGCCAGTCACCCGCTGCCCACGCTGGTCGCCGCCAGCCAGAGCCTGCCGATCCACTACACCACCACCGGCACCGTGGTCTCGGACGAGCGCGTGGAGATCAGCTCGCGCATCGCTGCCTATCTGCGCAGCCTGGAAGTCCGCGAGGGCGAACGGGTGGCACGCGGCCAGCGCATCGCCACCCTCGACAGTCAGGACGTCAGCGGCGCCATCCGCCAGGCGGAAGCGAACCGTGACCGCGCGGCCGCGGCCCAGCTCGATGCCGGCAAGGATCTCCAGGATGCCGAGGAACTGTTCGCCAAGGGCGTGGTGTCGGCGGCGGCACTGCGCAAGGCCAGGCTGGCCCACGAAGTGGCCACCAAGGAGCTGGACGCGACGCGGGCCGCCCTGAGTGCGGCGCGCGCCGAGCTGCGCTACACCGAAATCCTGAGCCCGGTGGCCGGCGTGGTGGTGGCCCGCCCGGCGCGCAGCGGCGATCTGGTAACCCCCGGGGCACCCATCGTCACCGTGGAATCGGACACCGCTCTGCTCTTTGAGACCTTCATCGCCGAAAGCCAGCTCGGCCACGTGCGGCTGGGCGATCCGGTGACCGTGCAGATCGACGCCACCGGTACCGACTACGGCGGCGAGGTGGTGCGGCTGGTGTCGTCCGGCAACCCGGTCACCCGGCGCTATCTGGTCAAGATCAGCCTCGCCGACCCCCAGGGCCTGGTGCCCGGCATGTTCGGTCGCAGCGTCTTCACCGTGGGTACGCGCGCCGGGATTCTGATACCTCCGGCGGCGCTCGCCGAGCGCGGCGGGCTGACCGGTGTGTTCGTCGTGGGCGAAGCTGGCGTGCTGCGCTTTCGCTGGGTGCGCACCGGTGCCGAGCATCGGGAGCGGACCGAGATCACCGCCGGTCTCGACGCCGGCGAAACCCTGCTGGCGCAGGTCACTGCCACGGTGAAGGACGGCGATCTGCTCGCTGCTCCGACCGGGAGCCGCTGAGGTAATGCGCCCCGTGATCGCGCGGCAACCCGCGGCGAGGTGGTGATGTCCAGGCAGGGGCTCAATTCCGCCGGGCGGCTGACCGACTACTTCGTCGATTCCAAACTCACCCCGGTATTCATCGTCTTCTGCCTGGTGGTGGGCGCCATCGCCGCCGTGCTGACGCCGCGGGAGGAAAACCCGCAGATCGTGGTGCCCGGCGCCGAGATCACCTACCGCATCCCGGGCCGCGCGGCGGCCGATGTGGAGCAGCTCGTGGTCGCGCCCATGGAGGGCGTGCTGCGCGAGATCGAGGAGGTCGATCACACCTACGCCGTCGCCGCCCACGGCCTCGGCCAGATCAGCGTGCAATTCGACGTCGGCGTGGACAAGGACGATGCCATGGTGCGCGTCTACCAGCGCGTGATGAGCCATCAGCACCTGCTGCCGCCGGACACCGGGCTGCCGCTGGTGCGCCGCGTCGACGTCGACGACGTGCCCATCGTCAACGTCACGCTCACTTCCGAGACCTACGACGACTACGCGTTGCGGCGCCTGGCCGAGCGCATGAAGGAGCGCCTGAGCACCATCGAAGAGGTATCGGTCACCGAGCTCCACGGTGGCCGCAGCCGCGAGCTGCGCATCGAGCTCGACCCCGCGCGGCTGGAGGCCTTCGGCCTGACGATGAACCAGGGCATTGCCATGCTCGAGGCGAGCAACGTGGCGGCGGTGGTCGGCAACACGGTGCGCGGCGGTAACAATCTGCTGGTCAATCTGCGCGGCGAACTGACCTCGGTCGAGGCGGTGCGACGCCTGGCCCTGGGCGCCCACGACGGCCAGCTGATCTATGTCGACGACGTCGCCGAGGTGTTCGACGGCCCCGCCCGGGAGCGCGCCAGTCTCACCCGGTTCAGCTATGGCGCCGGAGACCCGGAGCACGCCAGGGCGCTCGGCGAAATGCCCGCCGTCACCCTTTCGGTGGCGAAAAAGACCAACAAGAACGCGGTATTCGTGGCCGACGACGTGCTCGCCAGGGTCCGCCAGATGCAGGAACAGTTCATCCCGGCCGCAGTGCGCGTGGTCACCACCCGCAACGATGGCGTGATCGCCGACGATACCGTCAACAAGGTGATCGGCGAACTGGGCATCGCCATCAGCGCCGTGATCCTGGTGCTGCTGCCCTTTCTCGGCCTGCGCGCCGGACTGATCATCGCCTTCGAGCTGCCGCTGATCCTGTGCCTGACCTTGGCCATCGACATGCTGATCGGCCCCACCATCAACCGGATGTCGCTGTTCGCGCTGATTCTGGCGCTGGGCATGATCGTCGACGACGGCATCGTCACCCTGGAAAACATCTATCGCAATTACCAGCAGCCGCCACCTGGTGTCGATCCGCGCACCCTGGTGGTGCAGGCCACCAACGAGATCGGCCCGCCCACCACCATGGCCACCATCGCCGTGGTGCTGGTGTTTTCGTCGCTCGGCATCGTGTCGGGCATGAACGGCGAATTCTTCTACCCGATCACCTTCAACGTGCCGGTGACCATGGCGCTGTCGCTGCTGGTGGCCTACATCGTGGTGCCCTGGACCTGCCATCGCTGGCTGCACGGCCGGGTGGTGCCGGTCGTCGAGGCGCCCGACGCCACGCCGATCTACCGGGCCTATGCGCGAATCCTCACGCCCCTGCTGAAGCGCCCCCGCCTGCGCCACGGCCTGTTTGCGCTGACGGTGCTGATGATCCTGGCGTCCTTCCTGCAACCGGCCTGGCAGTTCCTCCGCCCCGCCGGCGTGGACGGCCCCCTGTCCGCAGGCGGGGTGATGCTGGCGATCATGCCCAAGGACGACAAGAACACCTTCAACATCACCCTGGACATGCCGGAAAACACCCCGGTGGAAGTCACCGACCGGGTGGCGCGCGAGTTCGGCGCGGTGATCGGCGAGCACCCGCTGGTCGCCAATTACCTGACCTATGTGGGCATCCCCGCGGTGATCGATTTCGCCGGCCAGATCCGCGGCAACAGCAATCGCCGCGGCCCGCACGTCGCCGAGATCAGCATCAACCTGGTCGACAAGAAGCTCCGCAAGACCAAGTCGATGGTCGTGATCGCCGAGCTGCGCACTGCAACCGAAGCCATCAAGCAGCGGTTCCCCGGCCTCGATGTCCGCTTCGTGGAGGCGCCGCCCGGGCCGCCGACCCGCGCCCGGATACTGGCCGAGATCTACGGCCCCGACCCCGAGGTACTCCGCCAGGCCGCGGCCAAGGTACGGGAGCGTTTCAAGCAGGGCTACATGGTGGTCGATATCTACGATACCGAGTCCGCCGATATCCCCCGTTTCGACATCCAGGTGGACAAGGAAAAGGCCGTGCTCTCCGGCGTCACCACCCACGCCATCGAGCAGACCCTGCAAAGCCTGATGGACGGACGCGTGGTGTCCGAAGCCCATATCGCCGGCGAAAAGACGCCGGTGCCCATCCTCATCAAGGTGCCGCGCGCGCTGGCCATCGACCCGGCATTGCTGGATCGCATCCATGTCGACAACGATCGCGGCGACCGCGTGCCGCTCTCGGAGCTGACCCGCGTGGTGGAGACCCGCCACGATCGCCCCATCCTGCGCAAGGACAACGAGCGGGTAACCTACGTGGGCGCGGAAATCACCGACTCGGCGCCGGTGTACGCCATCCTCGCCATGGATAAGGATCTCGACGGCCTGGACCTCGGCAACGGCAACGTGCTGCATACCGACAACCTCACGCTGTTGCCGGTGCTGCCCTCGACGCTCGACGGCTACAAGCTGCTGTGGGACGGCGAACTGCGCCTGACACTGGATGCCTGGGGCGAAATGGCCGTGGTGCTGGGCGTTGCGGTGCTGTTCATCTTCCTGCTGCTGGTGGGCACCTATCGCTCCTTCGTCATCCCGCTGGTGGCCATGACTTCGATTCCCCTCGGGCTCGCCGGCGTCTTTCCCGGCCACTGGCTGGTGGGCATTCCCTTCAGCATGGCCTCGGCGATCGGCACCGTGGCGCTGGCCGGGGTGGTGATCCGCAATTCGCTGCTGATCATCGACTTCATCCGCGACTATCAGCGCGAGGGCAAACCGCTCGAAGAGGCCGTGCGCCTGGCCGGCGCGGTGCGCTTCCGGCCCATCGTACTCACCGCCGCGACCGTGGTCGTGGGCACGCTGATCATGTACACCGACCCGATGTTCGCCGGGATGGCCACCTCGCTCATCTTCGGCACCAGCGTCTCGACGATCCTGACCCTGCTGGTGCTGCCCGCGCTCTATTACCAGCTGGCGACCCGCCACCCGCACTGGTTCGCAGTGCACTGACGGTGGCGGACTGATCGCGGCGGGTGCCGGGCTGAAGGTGTGAAGGTGGCGGACTGATGGTGGCGGACTGATCGCGGCGGGCTGAAGGCGACGGACTGAAGGCGGAGAACGGAGCACCCCTGACTCAGGGATACAATGGCGCAACGCCCCGGATCACCGAACCCATGTCGCGCAAAATCGTCATCGCCATCACCGGCGCCACCGGCGCCATCTACGGCCTGCGCCTGCTCCAGGTGCTGCGTCCGGAGACCGGCGTCGAAACCCATCTCATCATCACCCCCGCCGGGGCCGCCACCATTCGCCAGGAGCTGGGCATGGAGCCCGCTGCGCTCCGGGCACTGGCCGCGGTCAACCATGGCCATCGCGAGATCGGCGCCGCCATCGCCAGCGGTTCGTTTCCGGTCGATGGCATGGTGGTCGCGCCCTGCTCGATGAACACCCTCGCCGCCATCGCCCAGGGCATTTCCAGCAATCTGGTCACCCGCGCCGCAGATGTCATGCTCAAGGAACGGCGCCGGCTGGTGCTGCTGGCGCGGGAGACGCCGCTCTCGCTGGTGCATCTGCGCAACATGACCGCGGTAACCGAGATGGGCGCCCTGGTGGCACCGCCCGCGCCGGCCTTCTACACCGCGCCCGCGACCATCGCCGACCTCGTGGATCACACCGTCGGCCGCACCCTCGACCATCTCGGCCTGCCGGACCTGGCCGCCGGACTGGTCAAGCGCTGGCAGGGTTTCGAGCGGCCCTGACGCCAATCCGGGTTCAGGGGTGCTTCCATGCCCGGGATCGCTGGCTCGCCAGCTGGCTCAGGGTGATCGCCTTGGCGACGTCGGCGCTGCGCCGGATGTGCCGTTCGAGCAACTCCCGGGCGCCATCGACGTCCCCCTTCAGCAGGCACTGAAGAATCTCGTGATGCTCCCGGTAGGTTGGCCCGATGCGTTCCGGATCGGTAAAGTCGAGGCGGCGCACGATGTGGATGTGGTCGTTGACGTCCTTCAGATAGCCCGCCAGCACCGCATTGCCGGCCGCGTCAGCCAACGCCAGATGAAAACCCTCATCCCGGGTCACCATGACCGCAACCGACGGCGACCGAGCGGGAATGTGCTCCGGTGCCCAGATCGTGACGAGCTTGTTCAATTCGCGCGCGGAGTCGGCCCGCCCCAGCAGGTCGAGCGCGCGCAGTTCGAGGCCGATGCGAACCTCGTAATACTGGTTGATCACGTCCAGGTCGATGTCGTGTACGAAACAGCCCTGCTTCGGGCGGATGGTCAGATAGCCCTCGGCGGCAAGGCGCTGAAGGGCTTCCCGGACCGGCGTGCGGCTGACGCCGAAGTGATCGGCCAGCTCGGTCTCCGTGACCCGCACTCCGGGATAGAGCGCGAAACTGAGGATCATCTCCTTGAGGCGGAGATAGATATCGGCAGGGGAAATCCTTGGTGATCCATTCATCACGTAGGCGGCGAAACCCGATTGCGCACCATTGTATACAGCGCATCCGGCTAAAGTGGTGCATTTTTCAACCTTGTGCTATGCAGCGCATTTTCCGTCTCTGGCAGATTCTCTTTTTCTTCAACCGGTTGCCGGTTGCGGATCTGGCCGGCATGAATATTGAGTACGTGCGGAAGCCCTGAACAAGTCGACTTTCGTCATTCCGGCGAAAGCCGGAATCCAGTTAAATCAAGCGCCTGGACCCCGGCTTTCGCCGGGGTGACGACCTATTCAGGACTTCCTTCGATAAATGCAAGGCATCGGCACGCCGTCATGAATATCGATCCTTCCGCCGTGATCACCCTCGCCGCCGAACCCTACCCCCTGCGCATTGGGCTGGCCAGCACCGCGCTGATCCTGATCGACATGCAGCGCGACTTCCTCGAACCCGGCGGGTTCGGCGCGATGCTGGGCAACGACGTGTCGCGCCTGCGCAGCGCGGTCGAGCCCTGCCGGCGCCTGCTGGCCGCGGCGCGCGCGGCGGGGCTGCTGGTGCTGCACACCCGCGAGGGCCACGCGGCGGACTTTGCCGACCTGCACCCGGCCAAGCTCGCGCGCGGCAAGAGCACGCTGCGCATCGGCGACGAGGGGCCGATGGG
>DASUDS010000014.1:0-10634 GCA_036275455.1 Porticoccaceae bacterium | reverse complement strand
AGGATTTCCGCCTTGGCGGCCGCAGCATCGCCCCAGCCGTCGACCTTGACCCACTTGCCCTGTTCCAGGGCCTTGTAGTTCTCGAAGTAGTGCACTGTCTGCAAACGCAGTAGCTCGGGCAGGTCTTCCACTTCGCCCACGGCGTCGTAGAGGCGGGTCAGCTTCTGGTGGGGAACGGCGATCAACTTGGCATCCGGGCCGGCTTCGTCGGTCATCATCAGCACGCCGATCGGGCGGCTGCGGATCACTGAGCCCGGGACCACCGGATAGGGGCACACCACCAGCACATCGAGGGCATCGCCGTCTTCGGACAGGGTGCCCGGGATGTAGCCGTAGTTGGCTGGATAGAACATCGGCGTGGCGACGAAGCGGTCCACGAACAGCGCGTCGGAATCCTTGTCGATCTCGTACTTGATGGGATCGTGATTGGCGGGGATTTCGATCAGGACATTGATGTCGTCGGGAAGATGCTTGCCACAAGGGATTCTGCTGTAGCTCATGGATGCCGGCACGGTGGTTGAGGAGGCGGCATTATAGGAAGGCGCGGGAGGCGAAGAAAGCACGGCGCAGGAAGCACGGCGCAGGAAGCGCAACCCGGGGCGAGCGCCGGGCTGCTAGAATCCTGCGGTTCCGGAAATTGCCAGAAGCTGCAATGACCCGACCACTCGCCGTCGTCAGCAATTACCAGCCCGCGGGGGATCAGCCTGCCGCCATCGCCGCCCTGGTGGAAGGGCTGGAGGCGGGCCTCGCCGGCCAGACGCTGCTCGGTGTCACTGGCTCGGGCAAGACCTTCACCGTCGCCAAGGTGATCGAGCAGGTGCAGCGGCCGGCCCTGGTGCTGGCGCACAACAAGACGCTGGCGGCGCAGCTCTATGGGGAGCTGCGCGAATTCTTCCCGCGCAACGCCGTCGAGTATTTCGTCTCCTACTACGATTACTACCAGCCGGAAGCCTATGTGCCGGCATCCGATACCTATATCGAGAAGGATGCCTCGATCAACCAGCACATCGAGCAGATGCGGTTGTCGGCCACCAAGGCGCTGATGGAACGTCGCGACGTGGTGGTGGTGGCCACGGTGTCGGCGATCTACGGTCTCGGCGATCCCGATTCCTACCTGAAGATGCTGCTGCACGTGGTGCGCGGCGACCGCATCGATCAGCGCGCGGTGCTGCGGCGGCTGGCGGAATTGCAGTACAGCCGCAACGACGTCAGCTTCGAGCGCGGCAACTACCGCGTGCGTGGCGATGTGATCGACATCTTCCCGGCCGATGCCGAACAGTTCGCGATGCGCATCGAACTGTTCGACGACGAGGTCGAGAGCATCGCCCAGTTCGACCCGCTCACCGGCGAGCTGGTGCAGCGGGTGCCGCGCTGCACCATCTACCCCAAGACCCACTATGTGACGCCGCGCGAGACCATCCTCGCCGCGGTGGACAGGATCCGCGAGGAGCTGGTCGAGCGGCTCGCCGCCCTGCGCGCCGCCGACAAGCTGGTGGAGGCGCAGCGGTTGTCCGAGCGCACTCGCCACGATCTGGAGATGATGACCGAGCTGGGCTACTGCCCGGGGATCGAGAACTACTCGCGCTATCTGTCCGGCCGCGAGCCCGGCGAACCGCCGCCGACCCTGTTCGACTATCTGCCGCCCGACGCGGTGCTGGTGATCGACGAATCCCATGTCACCATCCCGCAGCTGGGTGGCATGTACCGCGGCGACCGCTCGCGCAAGGAAACCCTGGTCGAATACGGCTTCCGCCTGCCCTGTGCGCTCGACAACCGCCCGCTGCGCTTCGACGAGTGGGAGCGGCTGCGCCCCCAGACCATCTTCGTGTCGGCGACGCCGGGCCGCTACGAGGGCGAGCATGCCGACGCCGTGGTGGAGCAGGTGGTGCGGCCCACCGGGCTGGTCGATCCGGTGGTGGAGGTGCGCCCGGCGCTCAGCCAGGTGGACGATCTGCTCGGCGAGATTCGCGCCGCGGCGGCCTGCGACGAGCGGGTGCTGGTCACCGTGCTCACCAAGCGCATGGCCGAGGATCTCACCGAGTACCTGGGCGAGCACGGGGTGCGGGTGCGCTACCTGCACTCCGACATCAATACCGTGGAGCGGGTGGAGATCATTCGCGATCTGCGTCTCGGCGAGTTCGACGTGCTGGTCGGCATCAATCTGTTGCGCGAGGGTCTCGACATGCCCGAGGTCGCCCTGGTGGCGATCCTGGATGCGGACAAGGAGGGCTTCCTGCGCTCGGAGCAGTCGATGATCCAGACCATCGGTCGCGCCGCGCGCCATCTGCGCGGACGGGCGATTCTCTACGCCGACGCGATCACCGGTTCCATGCAGCGTGCCATGGACGAGACCGAGCGCCGGCGGCACAAGCAGCTCGAATTCAACGCCCGCCATGGGCTGGTGCCCAAGGGCATCCACAAGCCGGTACCGGACATTCTCGAAGGCGCCGTGGGTCCGCGCCGTGGCCGCCGTCAGGCGCGGGTCGCGGAGCAGGGCCAGCGCTATCTGGCGGCCGCGGCGGATCTGTCACCGGCGGCGCTGGCGCAGCGCATCGCCCAGCTCGAAGCGCAGATGTTGGCCCATGCGCGCAACCTGGAATTCGAGCAGGCGGCCCAGGTGCGCGACGCCATCGCCGAGCTCAAGCGCGGCGCCTTCGCGGTGCCGGCCTAGGGAAGCCCTGAACAAGTTGTCACCCCGACGAAAGCCGGGGTCCAGGTGCTTGATTTAACTGGATTCCGGCTTTCTCCGGAATGACGAAAGTGGACTTTTTCAGCACTTCCCCAAGAAGTCATTTCAACGCAGGGATCACTCATCAACCCAGGGATCACTCAAGCGCCGCGGCCTGACCGGCGGCGTTGCCGGTATAGGTCGCCGGCGTCAACGCCAGCAACGACTGACGCGCGTTGTCCGGAATCGGCAGGGTGGCGATGAAGTCGCGCAGGGTGTCTTTGGTGATCGCCTGGCCGCGGGTCAGGGCTTTCAGCTTTTCGTAGGGTTCGGGCACGCCGTAGCGGCGCATCACGGTCTGCACGGCTTCGGCGAGCACTTCCCAGGCCTGATCCAGATCCTGCTCCACGCGCGCGCGATCCAGCTCCAGTTTGCCCAATCCCTTCAAGGTCGATTGATAGGCGAGCAGACTGTAGCCAAAGCCCACGCCCATGTTGCGCAGCACCGTCGAATCGGTCAGATCGCGCTGCCAGCGCGATACCGGCAGCTTGGCCGCCAGGTGGCCGAGCACGGCGTTGGCGAGGCCGAGGTTGCCCTCCGAGTTCTCGAAGTCGATGGGATTGACCTTGTGGGGCATGGTCGAGGAGCCCACCTCGCCGGCCACCGGGCGCTGGCGGAAGTAGCCTAGCGCGATATAGCCCCAGATGTCGCGATCGAAATCGAGCACCACGGTGTTGAAGCGGGCGATGGCGTCGAACAGTTCGGCGATGCAGTCGTGGGGCTCGATCTGGGTGGTATAGGGATTCCAGGCGAGCCCCAGGCCGGTGACGAAGCGCGCGGCGATGCCCGGCCAGTCGAGCCCGGGATAGGCGGCCAGATGGGCGTTGTAATTGCCCACCGCGCCGTTGATCTTGCCGGTCAGTTCCACCGCCTCGATCTGGCGCAACTGGCGGCGCAGGCGGGCGACCACGTTGGCCAGCTCCTTGCCCACGGTGGTGGGCGAGGCGGTCTGGCCATGGGTGCGCGACAGCATGGGCACCGCGGCGAACTGGTGCGCCAGCGCGGCGATGGCGGCGATCAGGTCGCGCAGCGCCGGCAGCAGTACCTGGGCCAGGGCATCGCGCAGCATCAGGCCGTGGGCCAGGTTGTTGATGTCCTCCGAGGTGCAGGCGAAATGGACGAATTCGCCGCTCTCGGTGAAGCCGCCGAGTGCCGCTAGGCGCTCCTTGATGAAGTATTCGACCGCCTTGACGTCGTGGTTGGTGGTGGCCTCGATGGCCTTGATGCGTTCGGCGTCGGCCAGGCCGAACTCCTGCTCGATGCGCTGCAGGGCTGCCGCAGCGGCAGGGCTCAGCGGCGGCAGCTCGGCGATGCCGGGTTCCGCGGCCAGGTGGCGCAGCCAGGCGAGCTCGATCCGTACCCGGTAGCGGATCAGGCCGTATTCGCTGAAATATTCCCGTAGCGCTGCGACCTTGGCGCCGTAGCGGCCATCCAGCGGCGAAAGTGCGGTGAGAGCGCTGAGGTCCATGGCGATTCCGATGTGGCGGGCGGGTAGCAATTTTACCGGATGGATGCCGACGGGACCGGCTGACCGTTGTTCAACAAACGGTCAAAGCCCGGAGCGGAGCTGCTGAGCCTGAGCCAGCAGTGCCCCACGGCACAGCAACAGATGCCAGCGGCGGCCGCCCGACTGGTGCCACAGCACGGCGCCGCGAATGGCGGCGAACAGCAGGCAGCGCACCCGGGTGGCGACGGTCTCCTGGAGCAGATAACCGCTTTCGCCGCGCACCTGGATGCGGAAGCGGTAGCGGCCCAGGGTGTCCTGGTAGCACTGGGCGACGCTGGCCAGCACGTTGTCGTGGATCGAGGAGAACAGCCTGGCCTGTTCGGCGGCGCGTTCGATGCCGGCGTAGATGCGGGTGCGGGTGGCGGCATCGCGCTGCAAGCGCTGTTGCAGTTGCAACACGCTCGTGGCGTAGCGCAGCACTTCGGAAGTCAGCGCCTGGCGCTCACCGCGCAGCAGGGGCTCGAGCAGATCCAGCCCGGCGCGCAGCGTTTCGGGGTCCCGATAGGCGTGCAGCGTCGCTTCGGCATCCGGTGACAACAGCGTGGTCATGGCATGGCGCAGTTGATCCGGGGGTATCGCGCCGGTACGCGCGAGGCGATCGACCGCCTGGCAGCAGCGCAGCACGGCGGCCAGCGCGACGATGCGATCCTGGCGTTGCGCGGCGCTCATGCGCGAATGCCTTGCGTGATGACGCCGCCGCCCAGGCACTGGTCGCCGTGATAGAAGACCACCGACTGCCCCGGCGTGATGGCGCGTTGCGGTGCCTCGAAGCGGACTTCGCAGCTGTCGCCATGTAGGCGCAGGGTGCAGTCCTGGTCGGACTGGCGGTAGCGCGTCTTGGCGGTACAGGCGAATTCGCGCTGCGCCGGTGGGCCGGGAATCCAGTGCAGTTGCTCGGCGTGCAGGCCGCGCCAGTAGAGCAGGGGGTGCTCGCTGCCCTGGACGACCAGCAGCCGGTTGTTGTCGAGCTGTTTGTCGGCGACATACCAGGGCGCTTCGCCGCCGCCGCGCACGCCGCCGATGCCGAGTCCCTCGCGCTGGCCGATGGTGTAGTACATCAGGCCCTGGTGCTGGCCGAGTTCGCGACCTTCCGGCGTGACGATGGGGCCGGGCTGGGCCGGCAGATAGGTCTTGAGGAATTCCGCGAAGCGGCGCTCGCCGATGAAGCAGATGCCGGTGCTGTCGCGCTTGTCGTGGGTGATCAGCCCAGCGGCACGTGCCAGTTCGCGCACCCGGGGTTTGGCGAGATCGCCCAATGGAAACAGCGTCCGGGCGATAGCGTCCGGCGCCACGGCGTAGAGAAAATAGCTCTGGTCCTTGTTGCCATCGCGCGCGCGCAGCAGCCGGGTCGCGCCATCCGGTGCGATTTCGGTGCGGGCATAGTGCCCGGTGGCGATGTACTCGGCGCCCAGGCCGCGGCAGTGATCGAGAAACACCTTGAACTTGATTTCGCGGTTACACAGCACATCGGGGTTGGGCGTGCGCCCGGCGCGGTATTCGGCGAGGAAATGGGCGAACACCCGAGCCCAGTATTCGGCGGCGAAATTGACGGTTTCGAGTTCGATCCCGAGCCGGTCGCAGACGCGCAGCGCGTCGAACAGGTCTTCCTTGGCGGTGCAGTATTCGGTGCCGTCGTCTTCATTCCAGTTCTTCATGAACACGCCCGTCACCGCGTGGCCCTGGTCGCGCAACAGCATGGCGGCGACGGACGAATCGACGCCGCCGGACATGCCGACCATGATGCGGGTGGCGGAAGAACTGGTCATAGCGAGGTAAAGCGAGAGCAGATGGCCATCTTACCGGTAATCGCGTTTTCCGGTAATCGCGGTATTCGGCATATGGAGCTATCGACAGATGCCCTATCGACAGATGCCCTATCGATAGACGGGCCTATCGGCGGTTGACTTATCGATAGCCGCGCTTATCGGTAATAGCCACGGCTATAGTCGGTAATAGCCACGGCTATAGGCAGTTGCGGTTGTCCCGAATGCCACCTATCGGTAATCGCGCAACAGGGCCAGGGGAAAACCCAGGCCGGCGCGATGATCTGCCACCGCCCCGCGGACCATCGGGCTGCGGTGGCGGAAGCTGGCATCGAGAATCGCGGCGGCCGGCAGCCACAGCCGCGCGTCGATGTCGGGATCGAGCCGGTCCGAGATTTCGGCGACGGGCTCACAGACGATGTTGTAGCGATGGTAGGTAGCGCCGCCGGGCGCGACGTAGCAGGCGAGCCCGAGGCAGGCGATAGGGCGTACTTGCCAGCCGGTTTCCTCCAGTGCTTCGCGGCACACCGCATCGAGCGCGGATTCTCCCGGTTCGATATGTCCCGCCGGCTGGTTGAGCACGCGAGCGCCGTCGATGGTCTCGGTCACCATGAGATATTCCCCGTCCCGGTGGATCACGGCGGCGACGGTGAGGTGGATCTGGGCGGGCATGGGGGCCTCGTGTGGGCAATCGCGGGAGTCGGTTACGGAAGGGACTTTGGTGCGTGCTAAGATTCGGCGCATCGCGGCCATCTGCCACACAACAACCGTTTGCAATTAAGCAACCGTCTGCCATACAGCAACCCCGGGAGGTATGAAAAATGGGCTATGAACACATCAAGGTGCCGGCTACTGGCGACAAGATCAAGGTCAATGCGGATTTTTCCCTGGTCGTGCCGGAGCAGCCCATTATCCCCTTCATCGAAGGTGATGGCACCGGGGTCGATATCACGCCGGTGATGCGCAAGGTCACCGACGCCGCCATCGCCAAGGCTTATGGCGGACGCCGCGCGATCCAGTGGATGGAGGTCTATTGCGGCGAGAAGGCCGCCGAGATCTACGACGGCAACTGGTTTCCCCAGGAAACCCTGGCGGCGCTCAAGGAGTACACGGTGTCGATCAAGGGCCCGCTGACGACCCCCGTCGGCGGCGGTTTTCGCTCGCTGAACGTGGCGCTGCGCCAGGAGCTGGATCTCTACGTCTGTCAGCGCCCGGTGCGCTGGTTCAAGGGCGTGCCCTCGCCGGTGAAGGAACCCAACCAGGTGGACATGTGCATCTTCCGGGAGAACTCGGAGGACATCTACGCCGGCATCGAGTGGCAGGCCGATTCCGCCGAGGCCACGAAGATGATCCGCTTCCTGCGCGAGGAAATGAAAGTCACCAAGATCCGCTTTCCCGAGCATTGCGGCATCGGCATCAAGCCGGTATCGGAGGAGGGCACCAAGCGGCTGGTGCGCAAGGCCATCCAGTACGCCATCGATCAGGAAAAAACCTCGGTTACCCTGGTGCACAAGGGCAACATCATGAAATTCACCGAGGGCGCATTCTGCGATTGGGGCTATGAGCTCGCCCGCGAGGAGTTCGGCGCCGTGGCCCTCGACGGTGGCCCCTGGCACGAGCTGAAGAATCCGCGCACCGGCGCGCGCATCGTCATCAAGGACGTGATCGCCGACGCGATGCTGCAGCAGATTCTGCTGCGTCCCGACGAATACAGCGTCATCGCCACCCTGAACCTCAATGGCGACTATCTCTCCGACGCGCTCGCCGCCCAGGTCGGCGGCATCGGCATCGCCCCGGGGGCCAACATTTCCGATGAAGTGGCCATGTTCGAGGCGACCCACGGCACCGCGCCCAAGTATGCCGGCCAGGACAAGGTGAACCCCGGTTCGCTGATCCTTTCGGCGGAAATGATGCTCCGCCACCTGGGCTGGAACGAGGCCGCAGAGCTGATCGTCAAGGGCATGGAAGCGGCGATCTCCGCCGGCACCGTGACCTACGACTTCGAGCGTCTGATGACCGGCGCCAAGCTTATGTCCTGCTCCCAGTTCGGCGACCAGGTCATCGCACACATGTAAGTCATCAAGCGCGTGCGCGTCATCAGGCGCGCGCACGTGCAAGTCATCGAGTACACATGACACAGCGGGCACAGGGGGTGCCGCCGGGCAGCTCCCGGCTGTGAGCGCCCAGCCACCATATCGGCACGCCGGCCGGCCCGTGGCATGAAACCATGGGCCGGCCAGTCTTCCAGCAATCCGTTACCGGGCTTCCAGCAATCCGTTACCGCGCAGCGGCAGTCAGCGGATAATCCGGGACGATCATGTTGCCTACGGGCCGGATATGGGCTGCATGAACGCCCTTTTGCCCCTGGCGAATTTCGAAGGAGACTTGCTGGCCGGCCTTGAGGCTCTTGTAGCCATCCATTTCGATCGCCGAGTAGTGGGCGAAGATGTCTTCGGCATTATCTGCGGAAAGGATGAAGCCATAGCCTTTGGCGTTGTTGAACCACTTGACGGTTCCTTGCGCACTCATGAGAGAACCTCCTGGCGTTACCGTGCGTGACCCCGGTGTTGCAGGTGACCCACGAGAGAACGGTTATTATTTTTGGTTATTGCGTAGATAACTATCCTTTTTGTTGTGGGAGAATGTCAAGCCGCTTCCAATTGGCAACTGGGGTCGGCTTGGCATTGAGCGTGACTGCTGCGGGGGCTGTTGTCTCCGGGCGGTGAGGCCAAGGGATGGGTTTGATCCGATGTTCCGCCACACTGGTATTGGGTAGTATTGCTGGGCAATCTCATTACCCATCCGTGGAGGACATCATGAGAATAAAAGCCGCAGTACTGCGGGCAATCGACCAGCCATTCACCATCGAAGAGCTGGAACTGGCACCTCCGAAAGAAAATGAAGTGCTGGTCCGCACCGTCGCGAGCGGTATCTGTCACAGCGACTATTCGGTCGCCCATGGCATCCTGCGCTCGCCGCTGCCGGTGGTGCTTGGCCACGAAGGCGCGGGCATCGTCGAGGCGGTCGGGTCCGGCGTGACCCACGTCAAGCCCGGCGACAAGGTCATAGCCTCCCTGTCGCCGAGCTGCGGCAAGTGCGGCATGTGCCGGGAGTCGAAGGAGTACATGTGCTCGCAGATGAACAAACTGCTCACCGACTGCACCCAGCTCGACGGCACCACCCGCCACAAGACCCTGGCTGGTGAGGATGTCTATGCCCTGTGTGGCGTGGGCTCCTTCGGCGAATACATGGTCATGCCGGCCGGATCGGCCATCAAGGTTCCCGATGACACCCCGCTCGACAAGACCTGCTTGATCGGCTGTGGCGTGACCACCGGCACCGGGGCCGCGCTCAACACCGCCAAGGTACAGTGGGGCGAGAGCGCAGCCATCATCGGTTGCGGTGGCGTGGGCCTGTCCATCCTCCAGGGCGCGCGCATCGCCGGCGCCAGCATCATCATCGCCATCGATCCGATGGCGGAGAAGCGCGAGCTGGCGGTCAAGCTGGGCGCCACCCACACCATCAACCCGTTCGAGGAAGATCCCATCGCCAAGGTGAAGGAAATCACCGGTGGACTCGGCGTCCACTACGCCTTCGAGGCACTGGGCAAGGTGCAGACCATGCAGCAAACCTGGGGCATGCTGCGGCCCACCGGCAAGGCGATCATCGTGGGCGTGGCTTCGCTCGACCAGTCGGTGAAGATTCCGGCCGCCGGCCTGCTCGCCGAATACGAAATCCAGGGTTCCTGCTATGGCTCGTCGTCGCCCAAGCGCGACATTCCCCGGTTTGTCGAACTGTACAAGTCCGGACAGTTGAAGCTCGACGAAATGATCACCCAGCGGATCGGGCTTGCCGACATCAACCGCGCCTTCGAAGAGATGGGGCGTGGCGAAGGTGCCCGCTCAGTGATCACCTACGGCTGATTTCCGACTTCCGTTTTTCGAAAAACAGACCCATTTTCAAGCCGATCCGGAATCGGCCGGGAGAGATTTTCATGAAAACCAAAGCAGCAGTACTGTACGAAATCGGTTCTCCGCTCGTCATCGAGGAGCTGGAACTGGAAGGGCCCAAGGCCAACGAGATCCTGATCAAATACACCGCCAGCGGTATCTGCCACAGCGATTACTCGTTTCGCTATGGCGTCATCAAGAGCGAGATTCCCTCGGTGCTGGGCCATGAGGGCGCCGGCGTGGTGGAGGAGGTTGGCCCCGGTGTCACCGACCTCAAACCGGGCGACCATGTCATCGCCTCGCTGACCCCGGCCTGCGGCAACTGTCTGTTCTGCCTGGAGCGCAAGCCGTTCATGTGCGTGGAGATGGGCAAGGTCATCTGGCAGGGCTGTCTGCCGGATGGCAGCACCCGGCTGAAGAATTCGAAGGGCCAGGCCATCCGCCAGCTGGTGGGAGTGGGCACTTTTTCCGAGCGGGCGGTGATTCCCGCCGGCAATGCCATCAAGGTCGATAACAATGCGCCGCTGGATACGGTGTGCCTGATTGGCTGTGGCGTCACCACCGGGGTGGGTGCTGCGCTCAACACCGTCAAGATCAACCCGGGCGACAGCTGCGCGGTGATCGGCTGCGGCGGGGTGGGGCTCTCCATCATCCAGGGTGCGCGCATCGCCGGCGCCACTACGATC
>DASUDS010000013.1:0-9335 GCA_036275455.1 Porticoccaceae bacterium | reverse complement strand
GCGCTGGTGAGGGTGCGCAGGCGGTAGTCGATGCCGCCATCGACGTTCAACACCTCGCAGTGGCGCTTGACCAGTTCGATGGCGGGCAGGAAGCGCTGGCGCTGGAGGCCGTTTTCGTACAGCCGGTCGGGCGCGATGTTGGAGGTGGCGACCAGGGTGACGCCGCGCTCGAACAGGGTTTCCAGCAAGCCGGCGAGGATCATGGCATCGCCGATGTCGGCGACGAAGAATTCGTCGAAGCACAGCACCCGCGCCTCGTCGGCGATGCCGGCGGCCACCAGGCGCAGCGGATTGCGCTCACCCTTGAGGCGCCTGAGATCGCGGTGCACACGCAGCATGAAGCGGTGGAAGTGCATGCGCAGCTTGCGCTGGAAGGGCAGGCTTTCGTAGAAGCTGTCCATCAGGTAGGTCTTGCCGCGCCCCACTCCGCCCCAGAAATAGAGCCCGCGCACCGGCGCCGCGCGGCGGTTGCGCAACAGGCGCGCGAACAGACCCTGCTGCGCGTTGCTGGCGGCGAGCAGCTGCTCATAGACCGCCTGGAGCCTGGCCACCGCGGCCTCCTGGGCGGCATCGGCGACAAAATCCGCGCGCTGGAGATCCTGGCGGTAGCGTTGCATCGGGGTCATGGCGGAGGGGTACCGGAAGTGAGGCGCGCGAACTGTAACGGGGTGGGGAAACCCCTTCAAGAAACCGGCGGTGGCGCGCCGACGCCGTCGAGCGCGGCGGCGACGGCCGGCGCCAGCTCGCGCTCCAGCGCCACCAGTTCGCCGTGGAAGAAGTGGCTAGCCGCGGGCAGCAGGATCACCCGGCCCACGGCGGCTCGCGTGGCGGCCCAGGCCGCCACCGCATCGGCATCCACCAGCTCGTCGGCGCTGCCGAGCACGACCGTGGTCGGGCAGGCGAAATCGCCGCGCGGCGCGTAGGGGTAGCGCTCCACCGGCGGGGCGATCAACGCCAGATGGCGCGCCTCAAGCTGCTCGCTGGCGGCCGCAGCGATGGCCGAGCCGAACGAATAGCCGGCCAGCAGCAGCGCGGCATCCGGCCATTGCTGCTTCGTCCAGCGGGCCACGGCGAGCAGATCGTCCACCTCACCGCGCCCTTCGTCATGAACCCCGGCACTACCGCCCACGCCCCGGAAGTTGAAGCGCACCGCGACCGCGCCGAGACGACGGTAGAGGCGCGCCAATGTGGTCACCACCTTGTTGTCCATCGCGCCGCCGTACAACGGATGGGGATGGGCAATGATCGCCACCAGCGCTGGTGGGGATGCCGGCGCGTCTTCGGGCGCTTCCCGTTCGGGCGCTTGCCAGCGCACTTCGATGGCGCCGGCCGGGCCGGGGACGACGGTTGCTTGCACACCTGCACTCATGGCATTTCACCCCCAAACGCTCGTCACACCGCAATGCTTGCATCACCGCAATGCTTGCAACACCGCAATGCTTGCAACACCGCAATGCTTGTAACATCGCAATGCTTGTCACCCCGCAACAGCTTTGACCAAGCTGCTAGAATTTCCCGGCACTCACCAGCGCTGGAGCGCGCGATGACTCAAGCAGCGATTCTCATGGCGCTCGGCGCGCTCGGCGCCGGACTCCTGGCCGGCATCCTCCTCGGGCGTCGGCTGGCCGCGCGAACCGGCGCCGACCGGCGCCTGACGGATCTGCTCCGCACCCGCGAGCAGCGCTTGCAGGTTCAGGAGCGCCAGCTGGCCGAACACTTCGAGCGCACCGCGGCGTTGACCGAGACGCTCGATCAGGCCATGGAGGAACTGCGCAGCCACCTCGCGGCCGGAGCCGGCAACCTGGTGAACGCGGAGCTGGGTCAGCGCATTGCGCCGCGCGGCAGCGGGCGCCAGCCCGAATTCAATTTCGAACCGCCGCGCGACTATGCCCCCAGTCAGGGCCTGCTGCGCGGCGAACGGCCGGATGGCAGATCCGAGCGCACCGCCACGGCGGCGGCCAAGCCCCTGCAACTGGTCGGCGACGAGGACGATCCCACCCTGCGCGTGGGCTGATCCACGCCGAGGGCGGTTCGGCCCACGCGCAGCGCGGGCCGGACTTGAGGGGCGCCGTGGCGCGGAGATCAGCGGGCGGAATGTCCCGTCAGCTCCACTTTCACTTTCTCGTGCGCTTCCAGCGCGGCGTAGTATTTCTGTAGCACCTCCAGCACTTCCGGCCGCGAGAAGTTGTCCGGCACCGGCTGATCTTCGCTGAGCAGCTTGCGCAGCTTGGTGCCCGAAACCTTCACGTGGTGGCTCTCGTCGTGCGGGCAGGTGCGCGCCGAGGCCATGGTGCCGCAGGCGTTGCACCAGTAGGTCCAGTCGATCTTCAGCGGTTTGGTTTCGAGCGCATCCTTCGGGATCTCGTCGAAAATGTGCTGGGCATCGAAAGGGCCGTAGTAGTCGCCGACGCCGGCGTGATCGCGGCCCACGATCAGGTGCGAGCAGCCGTAGTTCTGGCGAAACAGCGCATGCAACAGCGCTTCACGTGGACCGGCATAGCGCATGTCGAGCGGATAGCCCGACTGCACCACCGTGTTCTTCACGAAATACTTGTCGATCAACACGCCAATGGCTTCCTGGCGCACATCGGCCGGGATGTCGCCGGGCTTGAGCTTGCCGAGCAGCGAATGCACCAGCACGCCGTCGCAGATCTCGATGGCGATCTTGGCCAGGTACTCGTGGGAGCGGTGCATGGGATTGCGGGTCTGGAAGGCGGCAACGGTGGTCCAGCCGTTGCGTTCGAACAGGGCGCGGGTCTCGGCGGGTGTCATGTAGACGCCGGGGTAGGCGGCGGGGAAACCGCCCTGGGAGAACACCTGCACCGGGCCGGCCAGATTCACCTCGCCCTGCTCCAGCACCATCTGCACACCGGGATGCGCGGGATCCACAGTGCGAAACACCTGCCGGCACTCGTGGTCCTTGTCGATGCGGTACTTTTCCTCGAGCACCATGGCGCCCATCAGTTCGCTGGTCTCGCCATCGACCAGGGCGATTTCGCCGCCGATTTTCAGGCTTTCGGCGGTGGCGGCATCGGTGGAGAGGGTGATCGGAATCGGCCAGAACAGGCCATTGGCCAGACGCATGTCGTCGCACACGCCGCGCCAGTCGGCCGCACCCATGAACCCCCGCAGCGGCGTGAAGCCACCGATGCCGAGCATGATCAGATCGCCGACTTCGCGGGAGCTGATCCGCACCTGGGGCAGGGTCGCGGCGCGGGCGCGGGCGCTCGCCAGCGCTTCGCCTTCGAGCAGCAGGGGTTGCAGCGCGTCGGCGCCGTGGGGTCTTACCAATGCGGTCATCGCGTACTCCAGAATGCGGGCCGAGGCCGCCCGGGGGCGGAAGCGGGGTGGTGGTGAATGGGGCGTGACATAATAGCCTGCCCCTTCCGTGCAGGAAAACGCGCCACCATGCGTTGGTTCCGCTATTTCGCCGGCCCGATTGTGCTGGGCCTGGCCATCGCCGCACTGGTGTTGTGGCGACTGCCTCCGCAGGTCGCCGAACCCCGCGACAGCACGCCCGACGCGCCGCAACAAACCCTCGAATCCCTCGCCGAGGAGCGGGTTTCCTACGCCGATGCGGTGCGCCGCGCCGCGCCCTCGGTGGTCAATATCTACACCCGCAAACTCCTGCCCGAGCGCCGCCATCCGCTGCTCAACGATCCGTTCTACCGCCGCTTCTTCGACCGAAGCGCACAGCATCAGCAGCAGCGCATGGAAAGCTCGCTGGGCTCGGGGGTGATCGTCAGCGGCGAGGGCTACATCCTCACCAACGCCCATGTGATCGCCGGCGCCGACGCGGTCATCGTCCTGCTCGCGGACGGCCGCGAGGCCCAGGCAACGGTGGTGGGTGCGGACGGCGAGACGGATCTGGCGGTGCTCAAGATCGTGCTCGACGGGCTGGCGCCGATTCCGGTAGGCAATTCCTCCCAGGCACGGGTCGGCGACGTGGTGCTGGCGATAGGCAACCCCTTCGGTCTCGGCCAGTCGGTGTCCCAAGGCATCATCAGCGCGCTGGGCCGCGGCATCGGGCTGAACACCTACGAGAATTTTCTTCAGACCGATGCCGCGATCAACCGCGGCAACTCCGGCGGCGCCCTGATCGATGCCTACGGCAACCTGATCGGCATCAACACCGCGATGCTGGACAGCGGCACTTCCCAGGGCATCAGCTTCGCCATCCCGGTGAAGACCGCCATCAAGGTACTGGGCGACATCGTCCGCCACGGCCAGGTGATCCGCGGCTGGCTCGGGGTGAATGTGCAGCAGCTGCCCACCGAGACCGCTCAGGCGCTGGGGCTGTCGCCGCCCTCGGGGCTGGTGGTGCAGGAAATACAGCCGGGCGGCCCGGCGGCGACCGCCGGACTGTTGGCCGGCGATGTCATCACCCATATCAACGGCGCGCCGGCCCTCGATGCGGCCTACAGCATCAATCTGATCGCCGACCTGAAGCCGGGTACCCAGATGCGGCTCCAGGTGCTGCGCGGCAACGCACCCGTTGCGATCGTCGCCACGGTGGGCACCCGCCCGGTCAACTGAGCAATTCGTCCAGCGCTGCCAGCAGGCGCTCGTGCTGCGCCTCGGTACCCACGGTGATGCGCAGGAATTCGCTGGTGCGCGGGCGCTCGAAGTGGCGCACCAGCACGCCGCGGTTGCGCAGCCCCTGGTACAGCTCGCGCCCGGCGCGGCGGGGATGACGCGCAAAAACGAAGTTCGCCGCCGAGGGCAAGACTTCGAAACCCAGCTCGGCGAGCGCTCGAACCAGGGTTTCGCGGCTGGCGATGATGCGCTGGCGCTGATCCTGGAACCAGGCGTCGTCGGCGAAGGCCGCGATGCCGCCGGCAATGGCGAGGCGATCCAGCGGATAGGAATTGAAGCTGTTCTTGACCCGATCCAGCGCCTCGATCAGCCCGGCATCGCCGACGGCAAACCCGAGCCGCAGCCCCGCCAGCGCGCGCGACTTGGACAGCGTCTGCACCACCAGCAGATTGGGATGCTCGGCGATGAGCGCCACCGCGGACTCGGCACCGAAATCCACATAGGCCTCATCGATCAGCACCAGGACATCGCGATTGGCCGCGGCGAGCTCGGCGATGGCCGCGCGCGGCAGCGCGCAGCCGGTGGGCGCGTTGGGGTTGGCGATCACGATGCCGCCCTTGGCGCCAGCCTTATCGCCGGCGTAATCGGCAATGTCTATGGCGTAGTCGGCAGTCAGCGGTACCTCGCGCCAGGGAATGCCGTAGAGCCGGCAATACACCGGATAGAAGCTGTAGGTGAGGTCGGGAAACAGCACCGGGCGGCCGTGGTTGAGCAGACCCAGAAAGGCGTGCGCCAGCACTTCGTCGGAGCCATTGCCGACGAACACCTGATTCACCGCGACGCCGTGATAGGCGGCTATGGCAGCCTTGAGTTCGTCGGACTCGGGCGGCGGATACAGCCGCAGGCTTTCGTCCGCCGCGGCGCGCACCGCGGCCAGCACCCGCGGCGAGGGCGGGTAGGGATTCTCGTTGGTGTTGAGCTTGACGATATCCGGTTGGCGCGGCTGCTCGCCCGGCACATAGGGCGCCAGCGCGCGGATCGCAGGGCTCCAATAAGGATTCACGGAGGGATTAGTCACGTAGGGATTAGTCACGCAGGGATCAGTCACGGCCGCCGGCTCCGCGGTATTCCGCCGAGCGGGCGTGAGCGGTCAGGGATTCGCCCCGCGCCAGCACCGCGGCGATCCCGGCGAGCTGGGCCGCCCCGGCCGGCGAACAGCCGATGATGGAGGTGCGCTTTTCGAAATCGTAGACGCCGAGCGGCGAGGCGAAGCGCGCCGTCGCCGAGGTCGGCAGCACGTGGCTCGGCCCGGCGCAGTAGTCGCCGATCGCCTCCGGCGTATGGCTGCCGAGAAACACCGCGCCGGCATTGCGGACCGCGTCCAGCCAGCGCTCGGGCTCGGCCAGTGCCAGTTCCAGGTGCTCGGGGGCGATGCGATTGGCAAGCGCCATGGCCTCGTCCAGGTCCCGCACCAGCACCAGGGCGCCGCGCCCGGCCAGCGCCTGAGCGGCAATCTCTCGGCGCTCCAGGGTCGGCAGCAGCCGCGCGATGCTCTCCGCCACCCGGTCGCGGAATCCGGCATCCGGGGTAAGCAGGATGGCCTGGGCCAGGGGGTCGTGCTCGGCCTGGGAAAAGAGATCCATGGCGATCCAGTCGGGATCGGCGCTACCGTCGCAGATCACCAGCACCTCGGACGGCCCGGCGACCATGTCGAGGCCGACGCGCCCAAACACCTGACGCTTGGCTGCGGCGACGTAGGCATTGCCGGGGCCGACGACCTTGTCCACCGCGGGCACCGTGGTCGTGCCGAAGGTCAGCGCGGCGATCGCCTGGGCACCACCGATGGTGAACACCCGATCGACGCCGGCCAGCGCGGCGGCGGCCAGCACCATGGGATGCAGTTCGCCGCCAGGCGCGGGCACCGCCATCAGGATTTCGCCGACCCCGGCGACGCGCGCGGGGATGGCGTTCATCAACACCGAGGAGGGATAGCTGGCCTGCCCGCCCGGCACATAGATGCCGACCCGGGCGAGCGCCGTGACGCGCTGGCCGAGGCGATTGCCCAGCGCATCGCGATACTCCCAGGACGACTGTTTCTGGCGTTCGTGGAAGCTGCGGATGCGCTCGGCGGCGGCGGTCAGGGCCGCGCGCTGCGCCTGCGGCAATCCGGCCAGCGCCGCATCGAGTTCGGCGCGCGGGATCTCCAGCTCGGCCGCCGTGGCCAGCTGGCGGCGGTCGAAACGGTTGGTGTACTCCACCAGCGCAGCATCGCCCCGCTCACGCACCGCGGCAAGAATGGCCGCCACCGCCTGCTCCAGCGCAGGGTCGGCGACTGCCTCCCAGTCGAGCAGTGCGGCAAGGCGGCGGTCGAAATCGGCCGCGCGGGTGTCGAGCAGGGCGATCGGCACCGCGCTCATTGCGGCGCCTCCAGAATCCGGCGCAGGTCAGCGAGCAGCGGCTGGATCAGCGCGAACTTGGTCTTCAGCGCGCCCTTGTTGACGATCAGCCGCGAGCTGATGTCGGCGATCAGGTCGCGGGCTTCGAGGCGGTTGGCGGTAAGGGTGTTGCCGGTATCGACGATGTCGACGATCTCGTCGGCGAGCCCCATCACCGGTGCCAGTTCCATGCCGCCGTAGAGCTTGACGATATCGACCTGGCGACCCTGCGCGGCATAGTAATGGCGGGCCACATTGACGTACTTGGTGGCCACGCGCAGCCGCCCGGCGCGCGGCGCGACGCCGATCAGACCCGCCGTCATCAGCCGGCAGCGGGCGATGCCGAGATCGACCGGCTCGTAGTAGAACTCGCCGCCACCCTGCTCCATCAGCATGTCCTTGCCCGCCACGCCGAGATCGGCGGCGCCGAAGCGCACATAGGTGGGCACGTCGGAGCCGCGCAACACCAGCAGCCGCACCCCCGGCCGGTTGGTGTCGAATACCAGCTTGCGGCTGCTGGCGATGTCCTCTGACGGCGCGATGCCGGCGCGCGCCAGCAGCGGCAGGGCTTCGCCGAGAATGCGGCCCTTGGTGATGGCCAGGGTCAGGGTCGGCTGCGCGTTCATTCTCGCTCCCCGCTCACTCCACCACCCGGCGGATGCGTGCGCCGAGCTGCTGGAGTTTCTCCTCGATGCACTCATAGCCCCGGTCGATGTGGTAGATCCCATCGACCACGGTTTCGCCCTCGGCGACCAGACCGGCGATCACCAGACTCGCCGAGGCGCGCAGATCGGAGGCCATCACCGGCGCGGCCTGCAATTTGGGCACCCCGGTGATGATCGCCGTGCTGCCCTGCAGCACGATATTGGCGCCCATCCGATTCAGCTCATGGGTCTGGATCAGGCGGTTCTCGAAAATCGTCTCGGTGACGGTACCGACGCCCTCAGCAATGGCGTTGACCGTGGTGATCTGCGCCTGCATGTCGGTGGGAAAGGCCGGATAGGGCGCGGTGCGCAGGTTGACCGCGCGCGGTCGCCGGCCCTCCATGTCGAGCTCGATCCAGTCCGGCCCGGTGGTGATCCGGGCGCCCGCTTCCTCGAGCTTGAGCAACACGGCTTCGAGAATGTGCGGGTCGGTGTTCTTCAGCCGCACCTTGCCACCGGTGGCGGCGGCAGCGGCCAGATAGGTCCCGGTTTCGATGCGGTCGGGCATGATCCGATAGCTGCCGCCCTGCATGCGCGCGACGCCGTCGATCACCAGCGTGTCCGAACCGGCACCGTTCACGCAACCGCCAAAGGCGTTGATGCAGTTGGCCAGATCCACGATCTCGGGCTCGCGGGCGGCGTTCTCGATCACGGTGCGGCCATCGGCCAGGCTGGCCGCCATCATCAGGTTCTCGGTGCCGCCCACGGTGACCATGTCCATGAGAATGTGCGCACCGCGCAGCCGGCCGTTGACGCGGGCATCGATGTAGCCGCCGTTGATCTCGATCTCGGCGCCGAGCGCCTCCAGGCCACGCAGATGCAGGTCGACCGGGCGGCTGCCGATCGCGCAGCCGCCGGGGAACGACACCCGGGCCTCGCCGTAGCGCGCCAGCAGTGGCCCCAGCACCAGGATCGAGGCCCGCATCGTCTTGACCAGCTCGTAAGGCGCGGTGCGCGTGTGCAAGCGGCTGGTGTCCACCTCGATGCTCATCTGCTCGTTGAGCACCACGTCCACGCCCATGCAGCTCAACAGCTCGATCATGGTGGTGATGTCGTGGAGGTGGGGGACATTGGCGATGTGCACCGGGCCATCGGCCAGCAGGCTCGCCGCCAGGATGGGCAACGCGGCATTCTTGGCGCCAGAGATACGAATCTGGCCGCGCAGGGGGATGCCACCGGAAATCAGCAATTTATCCATCGGAACATCGAATCTGGTGAGAAAACTGGCTCTGGTGAGAAAGTTGAATCTGGTAAGAAAGTTGAATCTGGTGAGAAAACCTGAATCCGGTCAGCGCCAGCGAAGATCGTGCGCACGGAACGGCATGGTGCCGCGAATCCGGCGCGACTCAGCGCGTCTCCGCCGCAGCCGCACGCCATTCGGCCGGGGTATAGGTGCGAATATGCACGGCGTGAACCTCACCGGCGGCAATCAGTTCCTTCAATGCCGCATATACGCGCTGCTGGCGCTGCACCGGTCGCAGGCCTTCGAACAGATCGCCGATGGCGGTTACGCCCAGGTGGTTGCCCTCGCTCGCCACCTGCACCTCGCAACCCGCCAAGGCGGCGCCCAAGCGTTCTTTGATGGCATCGATATCCATGGGCAGACGGCTCCGCGGCAGCTGGGAACGGCAGAGTTGGGAGACGAGTCGCGCGCTCCCAG
>DASUDS010000012.1:0-31295 GCA_036275455.1 Porticoccaceae bacterium | reverse complement strand
TCGCGGTCTGCGTCGAGGCGGGTGCTACTGGGTAGAATGTGCCCTGCGCGCCCTTGCCGGCGCCTGATTCGATCCCTTTGCATCCCGATTCGATCCCTTTGCATGGAGTCGCGCGCCCGCCGATGCCCCATCTCCGCCGTGCCCTGAGCCTGATTCTGCTCGCGCTGATTGCCGGGGCGGCGCTGGGCCTGCTCGCGCCCGCCGCCGCAGGCGCGATCGCCCCGCTGGCGAAGTGGGTGCTGCAACTCATCAAGGCGGCGGCGACGCCGCTGGTGTTCTTCGCGGTGCTGGAGGCGGTGCTGCGTTTTCGGGTGGCTGGCAGCGATTTCTTCAAGCTCCTCGCGATCGTGCTGATCAACGCCAGTCTGGCCATGGCCATCGGACTGGCCATGGCCAATTGGTTCGTGCCGGGACAGTATCTGACCGCGATCGTGGGCACTGCGCCGCCGGCGTTGCAGGCCATCGATTTCGGCGATCTGCTGGTCAAGCAATTGCCGGTCAGCGTGGTCCAGCCGTTTGCGGACAACAGCATCATGCCGCTGGTGATTCTGGCCGTGGCGCTGGGGTTTGCCTGGCGGCGGGTGCGGTTGCAGCAAGAGGCCGCGGCGGTGGCGCTGATGGACCGCGCCGAGGTGCTGGTGTCGGTACTGCGCGAGTTGTGCGAGACCCTGTTGCTGTGGATCGTGCGGCTGGTGCCCCTTGCGGTGTTTGCCGCCAGCGCCAAGGTGACCGCGGAGCACGGACTGCATCCCTTCGCCGGGCTGGGCAAGTACGTGCTGTTGTGTCTGCTCAGCATGGCGATCCACGTCGCCTTTACCTACAGCGCCTGGCTGCTGCTGGTCGTGCGCCGCGCGCTGCGCGAATTCTGGCGCTACGCGCTGGAGCCCGCGCTCTATGCCTTCGGCGTGAACAGCAGCCTGGTGGCGTTGCCGCTGACCTTGCAGGCGCTGGACCGGCTCGGGGTATCGCGGCGCGCCTCGACGCTGGCGGCCTGCGTCGGCACCAATCTGAACAACGACGGCATCATCCTCTACGAGGGCTTTACCCTGCTGGCACTGGCCCAGGCGGCGGGCCTGGAGCTGAGTCTGGCCGCGCAGCTGTTCGCGGCGCTCTATTGCATCATCGCCGCCATGGGCGTCGCGGGCGTGCCGGAGGCCGGGGTGGTCGCGCTGACGCTGGTGCTGGGTGGCTTGGGGTTGCCGACCGAAGCGCTGGCCATGCTGCTGTCGGTGGACTGGCTCATCGCTCGTGCCCGCTCGCTGCTCAATACCACTTCGGACATGGTGGGCTCCACGGTGCTCGATCACTGGTTGCGATTGCGGGCTGCGGCGTCCTGAGCAACCCGCTCCGTGCGTCCCGCGGCGGGGAGGTGCACGAGTGCCGGGTTAGGCGAATGCGCCCGGAGTGATAGCATCTCGCGCCATGTCCCGCCGACAGGATGGCGCGGGGTGTCGCACTTACGAATGTCGAGAGCATGGCAAGCCGGCGTCTGTTCAGCGAAATCTCCCAGTTCTTTCTTCCGCTAGCACGTGCGCTGGATACCGGCGTGGTGGTGCTTGCCGGTTGGCTGGCCTTTGTCGTGCGTACCGGGGAGTGGCTGCCCTGGCAGCGCTATCAGATCGCGCTGTTGCTTGGCGGTCTGGTGACCCTGCTGGTCTTTCCCACGCTGGATGTCTACCGCTCCTGGCGCGGGCGGCGCGCCCGGGACCAGGTCCGGCGCGTCCTGGGCGCCTGGCTGCTCGCCGCCATCGTGCTGATGGCCCTGGGCGTGGCGACCAAGACCAACATGTACTTTTCCCGGCAATGGATGGGGCTCTGGTTCCTCTTCGGGGCGCTGCTGTTGGTGGGGTTGCGGGTTGCCCTGACCGTGATGCTGCGGGATGCGCGTACCCGCGGTCGTAACCACCGCCGGGTGGCGCTGGTCGGTGCCGGACCCCAGGCGGTGACCGTCGCCCGGCGGCTGGAAGCAGCGACCTGGACCGGGTTCGAGATCGCCGCGGTATTCGCCCCGGCGGGGCAGGAGTGTCCCGAGGGATCGCTCCCGGTGGCGGTGCAGCCGCTCGCCGCGATCTCGGAATACCTTGACGCGCAGCCCCTGGATGAAGTCTGGTTCACGCTTGCGCCGGGCGCCGAGACCGGGATTGCCGACGTCATTCGGCAATTGCGCAACAGCACCCTGGACATTCGCTATCTTCCGGATGTGGAGCACTTCGGCCCCTTGAATCCGGTGGTATCGGAGATCGCCGGGATGGCGGTGCTGGATCTCGACATCACGCCGATGCGCGGGATCAACCGGCTGGTGAAGGCGATTGAGGACCGGCTGTTGGCGGTACTGCTGCTGGCATTCAGCAGCCCGTTGCTGATGGCCATCGCGGTGGGGGTGAAGTTGAGCTCGCGCGGGCCGGTCATCTTCAAGCAGCGCCGCAACGGTTGGGATGGCCGGCCGTTCACGGTCTACAAGTTCCGCACCATGGTCGATTCCTGCCCGCAACGGTCCGGCGTGGCCCAGGCCACCCGCAACGACCCCCGTGTGACCCGCTTCGGCGCCTTCCTGCGCCGCACCAGCCTCGACGAGCTGCCGCAGTTGTTCAATGTGCTGCAAGGGCGGATGTCGGTGGTGGGGCCGCGTCCCCACGCGTTGGCCCATAACGAGCATTATCGGTCGCGGGTGCAGAATTACATGCGCCGGCATTGCGTCAAGCCCGGCATCACCGGTTGGGCGCAGGTGAATGGTTATCGCGGCGAGACCGACACCGTGGAAAAGATGGCCCGGCGCGTCGAACACGATCTCTGGTACATCGACCACTGGAGCCTGTGGCTGGATCTGAAGATCATCGTCCTCACCCTGTTCCGAACCCTCGGTGACCGCAATGCCTATTGACGGGAGCAGGTTGGCCGAAAGCAGGTTGGCCGAAAGCAGGTTGGCTGAGAGTAGATTGGGTGAGGGCAGATTGGTTGAGGGCAGGTTGGTTGACAGCCGACCCGCGCGACTGGCGTCCGTTCAGTGCATCAGCCCCGGCTGCCGGAAGGCGGCAGGGTTGCGGAACCAGGCGCCGGGGCCGAGGAACCGGTAGACTGAAGCCGCCAACATTTTGGCGTGCGTTGCCTCCGGCGCCGGGATTGTGTCCCGATCTTGCGTTGCCGCTAGCGCAGCGCATTGAAAAACAAAGTTATTTTCGTTGGCATAAAAATAGCTTCGTACAGGGGCATGTCAACTTTGGAGGAAGCCCGAGTGGCCGCCAAGCGACCAGTCATCCCACATACCTTCGGTGTAGTTTCCGCAGCAGACGGAGCCTTCGCCGAGAGCCTGGGACTTTCGGCGTCTGCTGGCCTGACCATCGCGCGGGTGTTGCAGACCACCCTGGAAGTCGAGCCGCTGCTGGCATTGTTTCGCGAGCAGGCCGGGGATCGGGTGCAGTTTGCCGCGTTGCGGTATCGCTTTCCGGAGCTGGGTCTTGACCACGTCACTGGCCGTCGTGGCGTCCATAGCTGCACCTATGACCTCCAGCTCGAGGGCGAGTCTCTCGGGGAAATCGAGTTCAGCGGCCGTATCCGTTTCTCCGATGCCGATCAGATGCAGCTGGAGTCCCTGCTGACGTTTCTCGTTCATCCCCTGCGCAATGCCTTGCGCTACCGGCGCGCCGTGAATGCCGCACAGCGGGATCACCTCACCGGTGCCTACAGTCGTCGCGTACTGGACGATACCTTGTGCCATGAGGTGGATCTGGCGCGGCGCACTGCTGCGCCTTTTTCCGTACTGCTGTTCGATCTGGATCATTTCAAGGTCATCAATTCCGCCCATGGCCATCAGGGCGGGGACGCCGTGCTGCGTGCGGTGGTGACCGCCGTGCAAGCCTGTATCCGCAGTTGTGATCTGTTGTTTCGTTATGGCGGCGAGGAGTTTGTCGTGGTGGCGCGCAATTGCATGCCCGAGGGCGCGGAACGTCTCGCCGAGCGGATCCGCGCGACCATAGAGTCCCTGGGCTGCCAGCATGCGGATGTGGCGATTCCCGTGACGACCAGTCTCGGGCTGACCTCCTATGTGTCTGGCGACGACACCGCGACCCTGCTCGCTCGGGCCGACCAGGCGTTGCGCAAGGCCAAGACCGGTGGTCGCAACCGGGTGGTTACCGGCTGATTGCCGCCTGGCGGCGAAGTGAAGTGCCGTCCGGATAACGAGAAGCGCTGTTCGGATAACGGGAAATATTGTCCTGATAACGAGAGATGTTGTCAGGACAAAAAAAAGCCCTGCCCGGAAAATCAGCAGCGCCACCCTGAAAACTTTCCCCTCGGGCTACGCTTCCGGTGGCCGCGCTACGCGGCCCCGGGTCAGGCTTTCGCCAATGTTCGGGAGCTGCTCGCGGGGGCCTGGTTGCCGTCCGCTCCATAGAGGCCGAGTCCCAGCGGTTGGCCTTGCAGAATGGCAAGCGCGGTTCGCACCTGACGCTGACAGTGGTCGAGCAATACCCCATTGTGCAGATTGGTTTCCCGGCACTGGACCAGGACGCCCTGGAGTTGCTGCCAGCGGCTGCTCAGCGCCGGGTTATCGGCCCGGGCGATGAATTCTTCCCAGGCGGCTGAGTCGCCAGCGCAACCCAGGGTTGCCGCAAACGCCATGCGTTCGCCGGCCAGATATTCGACCTGTCGAGCCTGTTCGAACTTGCCGTCCACGATGGCTGCGAGCGCGTCAGCATCCGTCGCCAGTGCCAGCGTTTCCGCGGCGAGGCTCGTGGACAGCGCCGTCGCCGCGGCCAGTTCGCGATCGAGAAAGTGCAGCAATGGCCGCACCCTGGCTGAATCCCCGGCTTCAGGCCTTGGGGCAGCTTTGGGCTTCGAGCCGGCTTCCGGCTGCTGACCAGCTTCGGACATCGGACCAGCTTCAGGCGTCGGGCAGAGCGGCGTCGAAGCGGGCCAGCTTGCTGGCGATGCTGGCGGCGTCGATCTGGTAGGAGCCGTCGGCGATCGCGGCGCGAATCCGGTCGACACGCGCGCTGTCGATCACGGGCAGATCGCGCAATCTGGCTTCGTTTTCCCGCAGCCGCTGGGCTTCGGCGGTGATTTCCAAGGTATCCGTCCTGTTGGCGGCTGGCCCGGCGCCCGGGGTCGCGCGGCTAGATTCCGCTGCGGTGCGCGACACCGGCTGGCTATTGGCGCGCTGCCCGGCGGGGGCATCATATCCATCGATTTTCATTGGCATCGTCTTCTCCACGCGCCGTACCTCAGCGCTGTTCCACAGATAGCGGCAGCTGGAACGAGAACTTTAGCTGCCGCCTGGACATTAGTTTCCCTTTGCACAAGGACTTTAGTCGTCATTTGCGAACCAGCTCTCAGCCTGGGCGACCGGCGGAAGGAATTGCTGCCTGCCCGCACTGGGGTATGCCGTGGCCGGTAGTCAGTGTGCGACATCGACCATCCCTTCGGCTACCACCTTGCCTTCGACTACGCGACCGGATGCGGAATTGCGTACCGAGATGCGCTCGCCGACGCGGCCGTCGGCGAGCGCCAGACCGGCCATGCTGACCTCGAAACCGTCGCGCGCCGCGCGCAGGGTGATCTGTTCGCCGCGACGGATCAACTTCGGTTCCTCAATCTGTGCCGGACGCAGCGGCAATCCGGCGGCAATGGGCTGCCGCACCACCTTGCCGACCAGGTCCGTGCCCGCGGGCATATAGCCCTGGGGCAGGGTGGAGATATCCAGCCGCGTCGTATCCAGGTCTGCCGCGGTCAAGCGCGTGCCGCGCGCCAGTGGCCGGGTGGCCACCAGCACCGGGACGAAGGCCGACAGTTTGGCGCTCACATAAATGGTCCAGGACTCCGTTCCCGCGCAACGCACGCCGAGCGTCACTGCGCCCAGCGGTGGCCGATTCGAAGGCAGGATCTGCAGCGGGCCGGAGCAGGCCGCCAGGCGCAGCCGGGGGTCCAGGGGACGCATCGCGATCTCTACATCGTCGCCCCATTGCGCGGACGCCTGCGCAGCGAGGTGATCGTGCACCGCCGCTCGAATCGTCTCCTGGGGCTGCCAGGTGACCGCGTTTGCGCTGCCCACCGGTGCAGCCAGCAGGATTCCCGCCAGGCATAGGATTCCCGCCAGGCATGGGGTTCCCGCCAGGGATGGGGTTGTTGACGCAGAGCGTGTGAACATCGGCACGGTTTCTCGTGGCAAGGGCGCCAATAATTTGGCTGCTCGCCCTTGGTCAGCAATTCGTGTGCCGGCCGCCACCGATTCGTGCGTCGGGCTTGGCGGGGTCGATGGGAAGCAGTACGTCGCGCGGCTTCGGCGGCCATTGCTGGCCGCAGCGGTGGTCGCCAAGGAATGAAAGAAAGTCCCGTTCGCGCGGGCTAAAGAAAGTCCCGTTCGCGCCGCTATCTGGGGAGAACATTGATCGAGGTGTTACGGACATGGCGAGAGCGAATGAACAGGAAAGCGGTCACAGCGCCCGGGCGATCGGGCAGAACCGCCTGGAACTGCTGTTGTTCCGGCTCTCGGGAGAGCAGCGTTACGGTATCAATGTGTTCAAGGTGCAGGAGGTCGCGCCTTGCCCCCAGCTCATTCATATGGCCATTTCCCATCCGAACGTGCGTGGCCTCGCCAACATGCGCGGCAAGGTAGTGCCGGTCATCGATCTGGGGCTGGCGGTCGGTCGCGGAGCCGGGCCGGCCGAGGGGGGTTACCTCGTCATGGCCGAGTACAACCGCACCGTGCAGGGGTTTCTGGTTGGCGGAGTCGATCGCATCGTGTCGTTGGAATGGACCGACGTGCTGCCGCCGCCCCAGGATCTGTCCGAGAGCGGCTATCTGACCGGGGTGACCACCGTCGATGGCGGTCTGGTACAGATCATCGACGTCGAGAAGGTATTGGCTGAGGTCAACGCGACCGAGGCCGAGCTTTCGGAGTCGGTGCTCGAAGCGGGGCGTCACGGGCAGGATGAAAACCGCCAAGTGCTGGTGGTGGACGATTCCGCGTTGGCGCGGCGGCAGATTCTGAAGACTCTGGCGCAGCTCGGCATCGAGTGCGCGGTGGCGGGCAATGGCCGCGAGGCGCTCTCGCTGTTGTCTACCTGGGTCGCCGAGGGTTGCCTGAACGAGCGGGTTGACCTGGTGCTCTCGGATGTCGAGATGCCGTTCATGGATGGCTACACCCTCACCACGGAGATTCGTCGCCACGAGGCGTTGCGCCATCTGCCGGTGATCCTCCATACCTCGCTCTCCGGAACCTTCAATGCGGCGCTGGTGGAGCGGGCCGGTGCCAACCAGTTCATCGCCAAGTTCGATCCCGATGCATTGGCTCAGGGCGTGAACAAAGGGCTTGAAACGGCGCGCCAGTACTCATGAGGCCGGCGGCCGGTTTGCCGATACCGGATGCTGGAATGAAGCCAAACGGTTCTGTGGCGACAATGGGGATCGGCGCCGACGACTATCGCGCTTTCTGTCAGCAGCTGGAAGCGGCGACCGGTATCGTCCTCGGCGACAACAAGGAGTATCTGGTCGTCAGTCGCACCCGGCGCCTGCTCGTGGAATACGGGTTGGGCACCGTTGGCGAGCTGTTGGCGAAATTGCGCAGTGGTGCCGTGTCCGGCCTGCTTGATCGGGTCATCGACGTCATGACCACCAACGAGACGTCCTGGTTTCGCGACAGCTATCCCTTTGCCGCCTTGCGCGAGCGCATCCTTCCGGAGCTGGTCGCCGCGCGTCGCCCGCGCGTGCGCGTCTGGTCCGCGGCCTGTTCCTACGGACAGGAATCCTATTCCATCGCCATGACGATGGAGGAGTTCCGTCGCTTCGCGCCGGGCGCTTTCAGTGGCGGGATGTCCGTGGTGGGCACAGATATTTCCCCCACCGTGCTGAGTGCCGCCAATGCTGGCCGCTACGATTCCCTGGCCATGGCGCGTGGCCTCGCGCCGGAGCTCAAGCAGCGCTATTTCCGCCCGCAGGGGCAGGCCTGGGAAGTGATTCCGCAAGTGCGCGAGAAAGTCCGCTTTCAGGCGCTCAACCTGCTCGACAGCTTCGTGACGCTCGGCCGGTTCGACGTGATTTTCTGCCGCAACGTCCTGATCTACATCGCACCCAAACCACGTGGCCAGATTCTGGCGCGGCTGAAGCAGAGCCTCGAACCGGGCGGCTATCTGGTGCTGGGCGGCTCCGAACCGTTGACCGACCCCGATTTTGAAATGATCCGCCACGGCAGCGGCCTGATCTACCGGCGCCGCTGAAGACTTCCCACCCGACGGAAGATCTGCCGGCCTTGCCGGGGGCGGCATTGCCGATCGGCAGCGGGCGGCCGGCAAGAAATTGCCGCACAACGCGGCAGCTTCTCAGGATGACTATGTAACTTACTGATTTATGGTCCTCTGGCTTTTTGGCACGGCCGTTGCTGTGCCCAAGGCATAGACAGACCGGGAAATCAGCATGAGCATCAACTTCGACCGGGTACTGGGCAGCCATGAGCGCGCGCTCAACCTGCGCTCCTACCGCACCGGTCTGCTCGCCGCCAACATTGCCAACGCCGACACTCCTGGCTACAAGGCGCGCGATCTGGATTTTCGCAGCGCCCTGGCGGCGGCAGGCGGGGGCGAGGTACGCCTTGCGGCCAGCCATCCGGGCCACATCAGTGGCGAGCATGCCGCGCCATCCGGCGTCGACCTGCGCTACCGCACGCCCCAAGCACCGTCCCTCGATGGCAACACCGTGGACCTTCAGGTGGAGCAGGCGGAGTTTGCCGAGAACGCCGTGCAGTATCAGGCCACGCTGCGCTTTCTGCGCGGCCGCTTCTCCGGGCTGATGAACGCCCTGCGGGAGCGCTGAGCCATGGCCATGCTGAAAGTGTTCGAAGTCGCCGGCAGTGGCATGAGTGCCCAGAGCACCCGGCTCAATACCGTTGCCAGCAACCTCGCCAACGTCAACAGCCTCGCCGGCGATCCGCAGCAGGTGTATCGCGCGCGGATGCCGGTGTTCCAGTCCGTGCTCGATCGCCTGACCGGCAATGAGGCAGAGGTCGGCGTACAGGTGTCCGAGGTGGTGGAAAAGAACGAAGCCCCGGACGCCCTGTACGACCCGAGCAATCCGCTCGCCAACGGCGAGGGCTATGTATTTCGCAGCACCGTCGATCCCGTGGAGGAGATGGCCAACATGATGTCGGCCTCGCAGAGCTTCCAGAGCAATGTCGAGGTGCTCAATACCGTCAAGCAGTTGTTGCTCGCCACCTTGCGGATCGGCGAATGACGCGACTCTGGAGTCAACCATGACCATCGATGCCGCCAACATGGGTATCCCTAACATCCGTTCCAGCCTGGAAGTGGCCGGCGCCGCCCAGGGTGGTGCTGGCCGCGACCGTTTGCAGCAGGACGATTTCCTCAAGCTGATGACCGCGCAGATGGCCAATCAGGATCCCTTCAAGCCGCTCGACAGCGGCGATTTCATGACCCAGATCGCCCAGTTCGGCTCGGTGCAGGGCATCCAGGACTTGCAGAAATCATTCAGCGAATTCGCCAACGCCATGGTGCCCAATCAGGCGCTGCAAAGCGCCAGTCTGGTGGGACGCAAGGTCTATGTGCCGACCGCCGCCGGCCAGCTGAACGCCCAGGGCCTCGGTGGCGCCGTCGAGTTGCCCGTGTCCTCTCCGGAGGTGACGGTGAAGATCTACAACGGCGCCGGCGAGCTGGTGAAGACGCTCGCGCTCGGCGCCAAGCAGGGTGGACTGGTCGATTACCGCTGGGATGGCACTACCGATGCCGGAAATCCGGCGCCGCCCGGCAACTACAAGATCCGCGCCGAGGCGTTGATCGGTGGCAGCAATACCGAGCTCGACCACTTCGCCGAGGCCACCGTCGATTCGGTGACCATGGGTACCGCGACCACGCCACCGCTGCTCAATCTGGCGGGTCTGGGCAGTGTGGGCCTGTACCAGGTTCGCGCCATCCGCTGATCACTTTCGGGAAACAGGAGCCAAGACATGTCATTTCGCACCGCACTGAGTGGCCTCAACGCAGCGGCCACCGACCTGCAGGTCATCGGCAACAACATCGCCAATGCCAGTACCACGGGTTTCAAGCAATCGCGCGCCGAATTTGCCAGCATCTATGCGACCACCAACGGGTCTTCGGGGGGTACCGGGGAATCCGGTGCCGGCACGCGCGTGGCCGGCATCAGCCAGCAGTTCGGCCAGGGGCAGATCACCTTCACCGACAACAACCTCGATCTGGCGATCAGTGGTGGCGGCTTCTTCCGCCTCAACGACAATGGCACGACGGTGTACAGCCGGGCGGGTGCCTTCGGGGTCGATCGTTCGGGCTACGTCGTCAACGGCGAAGGCATGCGCCTGACCGGCTATGCGGCCGATGCTGCCGGCAGCATCACCGGGAGCCTGGGCGACCTGCAACTCTCCGCGGCGGATCTGGCGCCGCGGCAGACCACCGGGGTGACCATGCAGGCCAATCTGGATTCGCGGGCGGCGCCGCTCACCAGCGCCAGCTTCGATCCCACCGATGCCAGTACCTATCATCATTCGACCAGCATCACCCTCTACGACAGCCTCGGCAATCCGCGCCTGGCGTCGCTGTATTTCGTCGGCACCGGCCCCGGGGCCTGGGACATGTACATGTCCGTGGACGGGGCGCTGGTCGATGCCGATGCCGCTACCACCGTTGGTGCGGGCGGCAACGCGCGCAGCATCACCTTCGACACCGCCGGTCAGATGACCTCCACGGCCAGCGTGGCTACCGCGCCGATTCCCGGCCTTGGCGGTTCTGCGCCCTTTCCCACCGACATCGACCTGAGTGGGCTGACCCAGTTTGGCAGCAGCTTCTCGATCAACAGCCTCGATCAGGATGGTTATGGAACCGGCCGTCTGGCGGGCGTCGACATCGGCGACACCGGAGTGGTGACCGCGCGCTACAGCAACGGCCAATCCCAGGTGGTCGCGCAGGTGGTGCTGGCCAACTTCGCCAATCCGCAGGGTTTGCAGCAGCTCGGCAACACCAGCTGGGCGGAGACCTTCGACTCCGGTCCCGCCCTGGTGGGCGCGCCGGGCACTGGCAGCCTGGGCATGGTGCAGGCGGGTGCGCTGGAGGGTGCCAATGTTGATCTCACCGAACAGCTGGTGGCGATGATCACCGCGCAAAGAAACTATCAGGCCAACGCCCAGGTGATCAGCACCAACGATGCTATCACCCAGGCGGTGATCAATATCCGCTGAAGCGCGATCCGCGCCGGAGGCTAGCATTTGGACCGTCTGATCTACGTCGCCATGTCCGGAGCACGCCAGACCATGCGTGCGCAGATGGTGACCACCAGCAACCTCGCCAACGCCGAGACCCCGGGGTTTCGCGCCGACCTGGCGACCATGCGCGCCATGCCCGTGGTCGGACCGGGCGCCGCCACCCGGGTCTACGCCATGGCCACCGGTACCGGCACCGACTTCGAGCCGGGCGCCATGGCCGCGACCGGGCGCGAACTGGATGTCGCGGTGGATGGCCGTGGCTATATCGCCGTGCAGGGACCCGATGGCCGCGAGGCCTATACCCGGGCCGGCAACCTCGAGATTTCCGCCGCGGGTCAGCTGACCACGGGCGAGGGTTGGCCGGTGCTGGGCAACGCCGGGCCGATTGCGGTGCCGCCCGCGGAAAAGGTCGAGATCGGCGCCGATGGCACCGTCTCGGTACGGCCGCTGGGCGAGGAGGCGACCACCATGGCCGCCGTCGATCGCATCAAGCTGGTCGATCCCGACCAGGCCGGCCTGGAAAAGAGCCGTACCGGATTGCTGCAACTGCCGGATGGAATGCCGCCGGCGGCAGCCGATGCCGGGGTCGGCCTCGCTTCTGGTCAGCTCGAAGGCAGCAATGTCAATGCGATCGCGGAAATGGTGTCGATGATCGACTACGCCCGCCAGTTCGAAATGCAGATGCGGGTGATGACCACCGCCCGCGCCGATGCGGAAAAGGCATCCGAGCTGCTGCGGCTCGGGTGACGGGCGGCTCGGGAACGCGCCCGCGGTGCGCCCCGCCAGACAGTTCACGCTATCCCGGGCGCCGATGACGGCTCCGGGCTGAAGGAGAGGACAGATGAATCCAGCATTGTGGGTAGCCAAGACCGGCGTCGATGCACAGCAGCAGCGCATGGCGGTGATTTCCAACAACCTGGCCAACGTCAACACCACCGGCTTCAAGCGCGGCCGCGCGGTGTTCGAGGATCTGCTCTACCAGAACGTCCGCCAGGTCGGCGCGCAGTCCTCCCAGGACACGCGCTTTCCATCCGGGCTCGCCCTGGGTACCGGGGTGCGCACGGTGGCCACCGAGAAGCTGTTCGCCCAGGGCAATCTGGTCAACACCGAGAACTCCCTGGATGTCGCCATCCAGGGCCGCGGCTTCGTGCAGATCCTGATGCCCGATGGCTCGTTGGCCTACACCCGGGATGGTTCGTTCAAGCTCGACGACCAGGGCCAGCTGGTCACCGCCAGCGGCTATGTGGTGCAGCCGGCGATCAACATTCCCGCCGATACCCAGTCGATCACCGTCGGCTCCGACGGTGTGGTGAGCATCACCCAGGCGGGCAGCGCGACGCCGACCCAGGTGGGCTCGCTGCAACTGGCCGATTTCATCAATCCCGCCGGGTTGCAGGCGGTTGGCCAGAACCTGTTCCTGGAGACGGCGGCCAGCGGTGCCCCCCAGGTCGGCAATCCGGGCCTCAATGGCCTGGGCACCCTGTCGCAGGGCTTTCTGGAAAGCTCCAACGTCAACGTGGTGGAGGAACTGGTGAACATGATCGAGACCCAGCGCGCCTACGAGATGAACTCCAAGGCGATCGCCACCACCGATTCCATGCTCCAGTACATCAACCAGACCCTGTGAAGCGGACCGCCACCGTGAACCAGTCTGCCACCGTGGTCGCGCCTCTGGCTGCACTCCGGTGCGCACTGGCGGTCTGCGCCGCAACCCTGCTCGCAGCCTGTGCCGGCCAGACTCCCCAGCAGGCCGCCGCACCGGCGCCCGCCCAGACCGCGCAGACGCTGCCGGATTACGGCGCGGTGGATGGCTCCATCTATCGGCGCGCCACGGCGCGGCCGCTGTTCGAAGACGTCAAGGCCCACAATGTCGGCGACCTGGTGACCATCATCCTGGTGGAGAACATGAACGCCAAGAAATCGGCGTCCACCACCACCCAGAAGGACAGCAGCCTCGACATGCCCGACCCTTACCTGTTCGGCGCCGATGCGCCGAACATTCTCAGCAGCGAGCTGGAGGCCAAGCGGGGGTTCAAGGGCGCCGGGAACAGCGCCCAGAGCAACTCGCTGTCCGGCACCGTCACCGCCCGGGTGGAGGAAGTGCTGCCCGATGGCACCCTGCGCATCCAGGGTGAAAAGCAGGTGCGCCTCAACCAGGGCGAGGAGCAGATCCGCATCAGCGGCCTGGTGCGCCCCGAGGATATTTCGCCCACCAATACGGTGACCTCGACCCGCATCGGCGAGGCGCGCATCACCTATGCCGGTACCGGCACCCTGGCCGATGCGAACTCCATGGGCTGGTTGTCGCGGTTCTTCAATTCCGTCCTGTGGCCCTTCTGAGGAGCCGTCATGAACCCGAAATTCGTCGCTGTGCTGGCACGCACCTTCACTCTGCTGGGGTTGCTCGGCCCGTGTTCTCTGGCCCAGGCCGAGCGCGTCAAGGATCTGGCCGCGGTCGCCGGCGTGCGCAGCAACCAACTGGTGGGTTACGGCCTCGTGGTGGGGCTGGATGGGTCGGGTGACCAGACCAGCCAGACACCCTTCACCGTGCAGAGCCTGAAAAGCATGCTCAATCGCTATGGCATTGCCCTGCCCGACAATGTGCGCCCGCAATTGAAGAACGTCGCCGCAGTGTCGGTGATGGCGGAATTGCCGGCCTTCGCCAAGCCCGGGCAGACCATCGATGTCACCATCGGTTCGCTCGGCAACGCCAAGAGCCTGCGCGGCGGCAGCCTGCTGATGACGCCGCTCAAGGGCGCCGACGGCCGTACCTACGCCATTGCCCAGGGCAATCTGGTGGTGAGCGGGTTCGGCGCCCAGGGCAGCGATGGCTCCAAGATCACCGTCAACGTGCCGAGCGCCGGCCGCATTCCCAACGGCGCCACGGTGGAGGAGGGGGTGACCACCGCCTTCGCCCAGGAAGGCGGGCTGGTGCTCAACCTGCACAGCGCCGATTTCACCACCGCGACCCGGGTAGCCGCGGCGATCGACGGCACCATCGGGCAGGGCACCGCGCGGCCCGTCGATGGCGTCTCCGTATGGGTCAACGCGCCGGCCGATCCGGGAGCCCGGGTCGCCTTCATGTCGATCCTGGAAAACATCGAGGTCGCCCCGGGGGATACCGCGGCGCGGGTGGTGGTCAATTCGCGCACCGGCACCGTGGTGATCGGCAGCCATGTGCGGGTGATGCCCGCGGCGGTGAGCCACGGCAATCTGGTGGTGGCCATTTCCGAACGCGCGCAGGTCAGCCAGCCGGAGCCCTTCAGCAAGGGCGAGACCGTGGTCGTTCCCGAAAGCACGGTGCAGATCACCGAGGAAAACAATCGCATGTTTCTGTTCCAGCCGGGCGTCGAGCTGCGCGAGATCGTGCAGGCGGTCAACGGTGTGGGCGCTGCGCCCGGCGATCTGGTGGCGATTCTGGAGGCGCTCAAGCAGGCGGGTTCGCTGCGCGCCGAGCTGATCGTGATCTGAGGTGGGGCGGCGCGTGATGATCGCGATGCAGTCCATGACCCAGCAGCGGCGCCGGAGTTGAGCGCCATGTCGCTGCCGGCGAGCAATTCCTTCTACGCCGATTTCGGCGGCCTGGGTGCGCTGCGCCTGGCCGCCAAGCGCGATCCCGAGGCCAGTCTGCCCGCGGTCGCGCGCCAGTTCGAAAGCCTGTTCATGCAGCAGATCCTCAAGACCATGCGCTCGGCGAGCCTGGGCGATCCGCTGTTCGACAGTGAACAGAGCCAGTTCTACCGCGAGCAGTTCGATCAACAACTGGCGGTGCATTTGAGCGAACAGGGCGGTCTGGGCCTGGCCGACGCCATCGTGCGCCAGCTCGGTGGTGGCCGGATTCCGCAGTCGCCCACCACGCCGGTGGTGTTGCCGGGTGTGCGCGATGAGCCGGCATCCATGCCGCCCCGAGCCGAACCCACTGCCGCAAGCGCAACGGCTGGCGTCGTCGGGACCGTGGCGAGCGCCCTTTCCGGGCCGGCCAATTTCGTGCGTGCGATCTGGGATCACGCCAGGACAGCCGCCGCGGAACTGGGCACCAAGGCCGAGGTGCTGGTCGCCCAGGCGGCCTTGGAGACCGGCTGGGGCCGCCAGGTACCGCGCCGCACCGATGGCGGCAGCAGCAACAATCTGTTCGGCATCAAGGCTGGGCAGGCCTGGGCGGGGAGCCGGGTACTGGTGCCGACCCTGGAATTCCGCGATGGCGTGATGCGCCGCGAGCACGCGGATTTCCGCGCCTACGATTCACTGGCCCAGGGCTTTGCCGATTACGTCGGCGTGCTCAAGGGCAGCCCGCGCTATCAGGCGGCGCTGGATGCCGCGGCGGACCCGCTGCGCTATGCCGCGGAGTTGCAGAAGGCGGGCTATGCCACCGATCCGGGCTACAGCGCCAAGATCCGTTCGATCCTGCAGGGCGACACCCTGCAAGCGGCGCTGGGGCCGCTCAAGTTATGAGGCCGCGTGCCGCTAACGGCTGTGCGTATGCCGGTACTGGCGATGTGGATGCCACTGCTGGCGATGTGGATGCCACTGTTGGCGATATACATGCCGGTAACCGCTACGCGCGCGCCGCAAACCATTGTGCGCATGGCCGGGGCAGGGTGCCCGGCTCGGGGATAGACCATGGCTGATCTGCTCAATATCGCGTTGTCCGGGTTGCGCGCGTACCGCACCTCGCTGGATACCGCTGGCCACAACATCGCCAACGTGAACACCCCCGGTTACAGCCGTCAGCGCGTGGAACTGGCGGCGCAGAAGCCGCACTACGGCGGGGGCAGTTTCATGGGTGCCGGGGTAATCCCGGTCGAGGTGAGCCGAATCTACGATCAGTTCCTCACCAATCGCGTGCGGGATCTCACTGCCACCCAGGCACAGGAGGCGGCCCTCCATGGCTTGGCCAGCCAGATCGACGGCATGCTGGGCGATCCCGCCGCGGGTATCGCCCCGGCATTGGCCGACTTCTTTTCCGCGTTGCAGGATCTGTCGGCGGACCCCGCGTCGATTCCAGCCCGCCAGGTGGTGCTGGAAAATGCCGAGGCGCTGGCCGACCGGTTCGTCAGCCTGGGCGCTCAGCTCGAAACCCTGGCCGGCGTTGCCGACAACCAGTTGGGTTCGGCCGTGGATTCGGCCAACGAACTGGCCAAACAGATTGCCGATCTCAACCGCGAGATTCTGGTTTCGCAAAGTGCGTCCGGCGAGGCCAACGATCTGCTCGATCGACGCGACGAGCTGGTTCGCCAACTGGCCCAGCATGCCAAGGTCAGCGTATCCGAGCCCGGTGACGGTACCCTCAGCGTGTTTCTGGGCAATGGCCAGCCGCTGGTGGTCGGCACCAGCGTCCAGGAGCTGAGCCTGGTGCGCGACAGCTTCGATCCGCAGCGCTGGCAGATCGGCCTGATCACCTCCGTCGGCACCGTGGATGTCACCCGTCAGCTCGATGGTGGGCAAATCGGCGGGATCATCGCCTTTCGTGACCAGGTGCTGGAGCCGACGCGCAACCAGCTCGGACAGCTCGCCGCCGGGATCGCGCACACCTTCAACGCGCAGCATCGGCTCGGACAGGATCTGGAGGGCGATCCGGGCGCCGACTTCTTTGCGGTGGGCGGCCCGCAAGTGCTTTCCCGGACAACCAATTCCGGCGATGGCATCGTTGCTGCCATGATTGCCGATGTTGGCCAGCTCACCGCGAGCGACTACCGCCTGCAGCGCAGCGGCACCGACTATGTGCTCACCCGGCTGGCCGATGGCGTTGCCATCGATCTGGACGCGCTGGGCTTTCCCGGCGGCCCGGTGACGGTCGATGGCCTCGACCTGAATCTGGCGTCCGGGACCATTGCCGATGGCGACAGCTTCCTGATCCAACCGACCCGCCCGGCATTGACCAGCCTCTCGGTCAGCATCGGGCGGCCGGAGGACATCGCCGCGGCGGCGCCGATCCGTACCGCCGCGGCGGCGAACAACACCGGCAGCGCGAGCATTTCCGCAGGCACGGTGACCCCGCCGCTGAATCCCGGTCTGACCGTCCCGGTCGTCATCACCTTCAATTCGCCGCCCACCACCTTCGAACTGCTGGACACCAGCGTCGGGGTTCCGGTGACTCTGCCCTACACCAGCGGCGACAGCATCAGTTTCAACGGCTGGACGGTGGCCATCTCCGGCAATCCCGCCGCGGGCGACAGTTTCGCCATTGGCCCCAACAGCGGCGGTGTCGGTGACAACCGCAATCTGCTGGCGCTGACCGCGCTGCAACAGGCCAAGACCCTGGCGCAGGGCACGCGCGATTTCGGCGACGTCTACGGCAGCGCGGTGACCGCCGTGGGTGCGCGCACCGCGCGGGCCCAGAGCGCCGGCGCGGCCCAGCAAACCCTGCTCAATCAGGCCGTGGCCGCGCGCGACAGCGTGGCCGGCGTGAATCTCGACGAGGAGGCCGCCAACCTGCTGCGGTTTCAGCAGGCCTATCAGGCGGCGGCCCAGGCGATGCAGGTGGCGGGCACGCTGTTCGACACCCTGCTCAACGCCGTGCGGAGGTAGCCATGCGGATATCCACCAGCCAGCAGTACGAACGCAGCGTGCGCGCCATGCTCGAGCAGCAGGCGCAGGTGGCGCGCACCCAGGCGCAGATCAGCTCCGGGCAGCGGATCGAGGTGCCATCCGACGATCCGGCCGGCGCCCGGCGCATCCTGGCCTTGCAGGAGGAAATCACCGGGCTCGAACAGTACCAGCGCAATGGCGATGCCGCCGCGGCGCGGCTCGGCCTGGCCGAAACCGCGATCGACAGCACCGTCGATGTGCTCCAGCGCGTGCGCGAGCTGGCGCTGTCGGCCAACAGCGCCGTGCTCTCGGACTCCGATCGCGCGGCCATCGCCGTCGAGATGCGCGCGCGCGTCGACGAGCTGCTCGGCATCGCCAATACCCGGGATGCCGGCGGCGACTACCTGTTTTCCGGCTATCGCACGGAGACCGCGCCGTTCAGCAGAAGCCCCGCCGGACCCGTCGTCTATTGGGGCGATCAGGGCCGCCGCGAACTTCAGATCGGCCCCCGCGACAAGATTGCGCTGGTGGATTCCGGCAGCGCGGTGTTCGGCGCCATTCCCAATGGCAACGGCAGCTTCGTGGTGCAGTCCGGAAGCAATATCGGGTCGGGTGTGATCGACCCCGGCGTGGTTACCGATCCGGGTGTCTGGCAGGCCAGCGCCGACATCTACACCCTGAGCTTCGTCACCAATGCCGCGGGTGAACTGGCCTATCAGGTCTCCGGCGCCAGCGTTGGGCAGGTTCTGCCGCCGCTACCGGCCGTGGCGCCCGCGGATGCTCCGGCCTATGTCGCGGGAGCGGATATCGAATTCGGTGGTGTGCGCGTCGCCGTCACCGGCGCGCCGGCGGTGGGTGACAGCTTTACCCTGCAACCCAGCGCGCAGCGGGATCTGTTCGAGACCCTGGATCGCCTGGTTGCGGCACTGGAAGCACCCGCGGGCACTGCGCCGGCGCGCGCCGATTTCGCCAATGCGCTCAATCGCGGACTGAGCGAAGTGGATCAGGCACTCGATCACCTGGCTGTCGAGCAGAGCGAACTGGGCGCACGGCTGAATTTGCTCGACAGCCACCGCGAACTGAATCAAGACCTGCTGTTGCGCAGCCGCAAGCTGCTGTCCGACACCGCTGATCTGGATCTCGCCGAGGCCATCACCCGCTTCAATCGCGAGCAGGCCGCGCTGAGTGCGGCGCAGCAGGCCTATGTGCGTGTGCAGGGGCTATCGCTGTTCGATTATCTGAAGTGAGGGCGTCGCCGCTTCGCGGGTGATGCCGCTTGGCTTTCCTGTATTTGCTGCCCGTTATTTGCTGCCCGGTGTTGGCTACCCCCAATTCTCCGCTGGCCGGATGTCTTCGGGTGGATGCGCAAGCCAGCATGGTCCTCTCCGGTAACCAATCCCGCGCCGGGGCGCTCACCTGTGCCGCGGGATTGATCCCGGCAGACGCGCCGCAAATGCCGTTGTTCGCCCTCCGCAAGAAAATTTTCCACTGACCGCTAAAGCCCAGCCGCTTGCTGCCGTTACAGGATTCGGAAGCGGAAAGTGCAGTGTCACTGAACCGCCCCAACCTAGAAGGCGCGCACATAGGGTGTTGCGCAACCAGTGACAACGGAGGGCATCATGCCTCAGACGATCAACTCGAACATCGCTTCACTCACCGCCCAGCGCAACCTGGATCGTTCTCAGGGCATGCTGAGCACTTCGCTGCAACGGTTGTCTTCCGGTCTGCGCATCAACAGCGCCAAGGACGACGCCGCCGGCCTCGCCATTTCTGACCGCATGACCGCGCAGATCCGCGGGCTCAACCAGGCTTCGCGCAACGCCAACGACGGCATCTCGGTGGCCCAGACCGCCGAAGGCGCGCTGGGTGAGGTCACCAACGCCCTGCAACGTATCCGCGAACTGGCGGTGCAGTCCGCCAACGACACCAACAGTGCCGTGGACCGCTCCTCGCTGCAGAAAGAGGTCTCCCAGTTGCAGCAGGAGATCACCCGCATCGCCACCCAGACCCAGTTCAACGGCAAGAACGTGCTCGATGGCAGCTTCTCCAACGCCAGCTTCCAGGTCGGCGCCTATGCCGACCAGACCATCAGCTTCTCGATCGGTTCTTCCAAGGCGACCGATATCGGTGCCCACCGGTTGTCGCTTAACAAGGTCCATGTGGGCGGTGCGCTTACGGCCGCCGCTACTGTCGGTGGCGGCAACGGCGTCGTCGCGCAGAGTCTGACGGTGTCCGGGACCACGGGTACGGCGGCGGTGTCCGTGGGTGCCAATGCCACCGCGCGCGATATCGCCGGGTTGGTCAATGGGCAAAGCGCCACCACCGGCGTGACCGCCACCGCGAGCACCGAGGCGACCTTGAGCGGCCTCGGTTCAGCGGGCACGGTCAGTTTTGATCTGTACGGATCCAATGGTACCGGCGTCGCGATCTCTGCCAACGTGGTCAGTACAACCGATCTGAGTTCGCTGGCCGATGCCATCAATGCCAAGGCGGCTTCCACCGGTATCAGCGCGGAGCTGTCATCGGACAAGGCATCCATCAGTTTGACCAATGCCGAGGGTTACGACATCAAAGTCGAGAATTTCAACAACTCTGGCGCAACCAAGACCGTAAGTCTGGCCGGTGTGACGCTCACCGGTGGCGCCGCCACGGACAGCCTCGTGGTGGGCGGAGAGGTGTCCTTCAATGCCTCCAGCACCTACAGCCTCAGCAGCAACGATGGCACCAACACCGTACTGACTGGCGCCACCGTGGCCAGCGCCCTGGTTTCGGTCGGCAGCATCAGCATCGGCAGCCAGACCGGGGCCAATGACGCGATCTCGGTGGTCGACGGTGCGCTCGCGTTCGTCGATGACCTGCGCGCTTCCATGGGCGCGGTGCAGAACCGCTTCGACTCGGTGATCGCCAGCAACAAGGCCACCGCGGAGAATGTATCCGCCGCGCGTTCGCGGATTCAGGACGCCGACTTCGCTGCCGAAACGGCTGCGCTCTCCAAGGCGCAGATCCTGCAACAGGCTGGTACCGCCATGCTGTCACAGGCCAACTCGCTGCCCCAGGGCGTGCTGGCACTGTTGCGGTAATTGGTCCGCGGGAGGGCGGCGTGGCGGGAACATGCGCCGCCCACAGGATCAGCGGTGCCGGGGGGCGAATGACATTGCCCCCCGGCTGTTGCCGTTCAGGGAGTCGTCGCGCCGGGCAAGCGCACGACGATTCGAGTACGGGAGGCTGAACCATGAGTGACATCAAGGAGTTGTCCGGTGGCGGAATTCCGTCGCTGGCAGCGGTACCCGCAGCGCCGGTCGCGGCGGTGGTGACCGGGGATTTTGCGCGGCAACGGGTTGGCCAGGGCGGCGATTCCATGCCGGATGACGGTGACAGATCGCCGCGGAGTACGCCGCCGGAACGGCTGGACCGGGCGGTGGAACAGCTCAACCACTATGTGCAATCGGTGCGCCGCGAGCTGCATTTCAGCATCGACGAGGCCAGCGGCCAGACGGTGGTCACGGTGCTGGACCCGGAAACCGACCAGGTAATCCGGCAGATTCCCTCGGTCGAGGCCCTGCTGATGGCTGCCCAGATCGAGCAGGGGGAGTCACCGCGCAGCGGCATGCTGATGCTGGGTGAAGCCTGATGGCGCGGGACTTGCAGGGCGTGGCGAGATCCCCGTAACGATGCCGGGGCCGCGCCTTCGGGCGCGGCGACCGGTGATGGGGGAAAGACTGTGATGGAGGAAAAACCGTGATGGAGGAAAAACATGGCCACGATCACGTCGTCCGGCATAGGTTCCGGGCTGGATGTCGAATCCCTGGTTGCCCGGCTGGTGGCGGCAGAGCGCCAGCCGGTGCAGACCCGCCTCGACATTCGTGAGGCCCGGCTCCAGGCGCAGCTATCCGCCGTGGGTTCTATCAAGGGCGCGCTGTCGGCGTTCCAGACCGCGGTGAGCAGGCTCGCGACCACCGACAGCCTGCGCCTGCCCAAGGCCAGCGTCGGCACTTCGGCGGTGCTCTCGGCGAGCGCCACCGCCGAGGCGATCGCCGGCAAGCACAGCATCGACGTCACCCGGCTTGCCACCGCGCACAGCCTGGCGAGCACGGCATTTGCCAGCAAGACCGCGCCCATCGCCAGCGGTGATGCCGGTGTCGGAACCCTGACATTTCGGTTTGGCACCACCAGCTACGATGCTGGAACCGACACCTACAGCGGTTTTCAGCTCAACGCTGACCGCCCGGTGAAGACTGTCGCCATCAGCGCCGCGAACAACTCGCTGGAGGGCATCCGCGACGCGGTCAATGCCGCCGGCATCGGCGTGCAGGCCTCCATCGTTCAGGACGCCAGCGGTTATCGGCTGGTATTCGCGGCCACCGACACCGGCGCCGCCAACAGCCTCGAAATCACCGCCAGCGAAGGCCCGACCGGAGACGGCGACGACGCGCTGGGACTTTCCGCGCTGTCGTTTCGTGCCGGTGCCACCCACCTGGAACAGGCGCGCGCGGCCCAGAATGCCGCCCTCAGCGTCAATGGCCTGGCGGTATCCAGCGCCAGCAACACGCTGGTGAACACGCTCGAAGGGGTTACCCTCAATCTTGCCGCTACGGGCACCACTACGCTCGAAATTGCGCCCGATCGCGGCGCCGCCGGCAAGGCGGTGGACGATTTCATCGCCGCCTACAACCAGATCTTCGACACCCTGCGCGGATTGTCGCGCTACGACCCGGAAACCCGACAGGCCGCGCCGCTCACCGGCGACGCCCTGGTGCGCGGCACCCTGGGCCGGCTGCGGGCCATCACCGCCGCCGCACTGGGTCCGGAGGCGGGTGCCTATCGTGCGCTGGCCGATATCGGCATCAAGACCAATCCGCAGACCGGGCGCCTGGAGAAGGACGCCACGCGCCTGCAGGCCGTGCTCGACGCCGATCCCGAGGCCGTCGGCCGGGTGTTCGCGGTGACCGGGCAGACGACCGACAACCTGGTGCGCTATGTACAGGCTGGCACCGCCGCCAAAGCCGGCAGCTACGGCCTGGAAGTGACCCGGCTCGCGACTCAGGGGCTGATGACGGGGACGGCCATCGGTTCGGTGACCATCGTGGCGGGCACCAACGACAGCCTTGGCATTGCCGTGGATGGCGTTGCCACTGGCGTCATTGCGCTGACGCCGGGTACCTACAGCGGCGCGGCACTGGCCGCCGAATTGCAGACCCGCATCAATGGCGACAGCGCCTTGCAGAAGGCCGGTGTAGCCGTTGCGGTGACCTTCGCTACCGACCATCTGGTGATCGCTTCGCAGCGCCATGGCAGCAGCTCGCGGGTCACCACGGCCACCGGTTCGGCGGCAGCGGATCTGGGCCTTGCTGCCGCGGTCAGCACCACTGGTGAAGATGTGGCCGGTACCCTCGGTGGCCAGGTGGCGCTCGGTAGCGGCCAGCGGCTCACCGGTACCGGCGCGGCCGAAGGCATCGAGCTCGATATCCTCGGTGGTGCGTTGGGCGCGCGCGGGGTGGTGAATTTTACCCGTGGTTTTGCCACCCAGGCCAAGAGCCTGGTCGATGAATTGCTCGGCCGCAGTGGCGGGATCGGCGCGCGTACCACCGGCATTCAGGCGCGTATCGACGACATCGGCGAGCAACGCGAAGAGCTGAGCGAGCGGATGGCGGAGATCGAGCGGCGCTATCGCGAGCAGTTCACCGCGCTCGACGGGTTGGTCAGCCGCTTGCAGGCGACCACCAATTTCCTCAATCAGCAATTGGCCAATCTGCCTGGTGTGGGCGGGAACCAAAAATAGTCGCCACGGCCTTCAGGATTCCGACCTTCAGCCGCTACAGAAAACAGGTCAGGGCTGGATCGAGGAATGAAGTATGAGCTTTCGCAACGCGCAACAGGCGCTCAGTCAGTACCGTACCGTGGAAGTCGAGGCGGGCGCAGCGGTCGCCAGTCCGCATCGGACGGTGCAGATGTTGTTTGGCGGTGTGCTGGATCGCATCGCCCGGGCCAAGGGCGCACTCGAGCGCCGCGATTGTCCCGCCAAGGGTCGCGATATCGGCGCGGCGATCGATATCGTCGCGGTCCTGAAGAGCAACCTGAATCTGGAGCAGGGCGGGGCGCTGGCCGCGAATCTGGCCGGGCTGTACGAATACATGATCGATCGACTCCTGGAAGCGAATCGCGGCAACGACAGCCGCAAGCTCGATGAGGTGTCCGTGCTGATGGGTGAGTTGAAGAGCGGTTGGGATGGCATTGCCGTGGAGGTAATTCGGGCCACGGAGGTGAACAGACCATGACGCGCACAGCGACCGCCGACCTCACGCCGGCGCTGGTGCTGGCGCGCACCATGCTTGAGGCCGCCGAGGCCGGTGATTGGGAGCAGGTGACCGAGCTCGAACAGGAGCGCGAAACCTGCATTGCCCGGTGTTTTGCGCAAACCGGACCCGTTGCGGCGACCACGGAGTTTGCCCAGGGAGTCGGGGAACTGCTGCGCATAGAAGAGCAGGTGTTGGCACTGGCGCGGCGCCGACTGGCGGAGCTGTCCAATCATCTGTCCGGTCTGCGGCGCAGCCGCCATGCCCACGCGGCCTATGGGGCGGTGGACGGCAACCTGGCGTTGAGCACGCAGTACTGATCACTCGGCACTGACACGGCAATTGCACGCCGGGGTGACCGCGGCCAAACTGGCGCCAGCCTGGGCCGGAGGTAGAAGGAAGGGGCGATGACACGACAGACCACGACGGCGACCGATCAGTTGCTGGTATACGCCACGGCGCTGCCGCTGCAGTGGGTTCCCGAGGTGTCGTCCGACCCGGCCTATCTCATCCATCTCCAGTACCGCAACGAACGCCTGTTGCGCCAACTGGCGATCCTTGAACAGCAGGGTCCGGAGGTCATCGAGGAGCATGGGGCCGGTCAGGAGTTGCAGCGCATCGAAGCCAAGATCAATCTGCTCCTGGATCTGGCGGGCGATCTGCTGGCCCGGCAATCCGGCCTGCGGCCTGCGGTTGCGGTAAGGATCAGCGCGCGGAGCGTGCAGTGGCCCGTCGCGGGCGCTGCACCTGCGCCAACCATGCCTATACCGGCGGCAGGCATGCACGAGGCTGCTACGCCAACGGCAGAGGCACCGACAACAGGTGCACTCGCGACAGGTGCTCTTGCAACAGGTGCACTCGCAACAGGTGCACTCGGCGAGGTCCATCTGTGGCTGCGCCCCGACCTGCCCCGGCCCCTGTGCCTGCCCGCGCGCATCGTCGCGGTGGGCGACTGGATCGAGGCGGAGTATTGCGGGCTGGGAGAGTCGCTGCTCGATTCGCTTGAAAAGACCATCTTTCGCTATCACCGCCGGCAGGTGGCGATGACGCGCGCGGCGCGCCCGCAGGACTGACTTTCGCGGCAACCCGAGCGCGCGCCGAAGATTTGGCGGCGGATCGGAGTGGTGACCTTGATTTGACGCCATGCAATCGTGAAGATGGCGGCAAAACAGGGAAGCGAAACCTTGAGTCCGCCGGTGAATGACGCAGTTTCCTCGCCTCCCGCAGCCGATCTGTTGGGCAGCGCAGTCCTTCTGATTGACGAGAACGACGACCGGCGCGCCCAGTGCGCCGCCGTGCTGCAAGCGCTCGACCGCGAGGTTCACCAGTCGCTGTCCGGGGACGACTGGGAGGCGAACCTGATCGATGGCGCCTTCCAGGCCGCCCTGCTGGGCGATTGCGAGCATGCTGTGGTGGTGGAATTTCTGCGCCGCCGCGATCCACACCTGCCGATCCTGCTGCTCGCCGCCGAGGTCGATGCGCCACCCAGCGGACGCTGGATGGAGCAGGTGCTGGGGATGGTGCAGTTGCCGTTGCGCTATCCCAATGTCGAGCGTGCCCTGGAGCGTGCCGAGGCGGCGCGGCAACATGCGGCCGGCGGCCGCCCAGCCGATCTGTTTCGCGGTCTGGTGGGGCGCAGTACCGGGGTCAGTCAGGTGCGCCAGCTGATTCGCCAGGTCGCCGGTACCGATGCCACGGTACTGGTGCTGGGCGAATCGGGCACCGGCAAGGAAATGGTGGCACGCAACATCCATTACTCTTCCACGCGCCGGAACGGGCCGTTCGTGCCGCTGAACTGCGGCGCCATCCCGGCCGAACTGCTCGAGTCCGAGCTGTTCGGACACGAGAAAGGTGCGTTCACCGGGGCGATCAGTGCCCGTCAGGGCCGCTTCGAGATGGCCCACGGCGGCACCCTGTTTCTCGACGAGATCGGCGACATGCCCTTGGCGATGCAGGTCAAGCTGCTGCGCGTGCTGCAGGAACGCACCTTCGAGCGCGTCGGCAGCAATCGGTCGGTCAGCGCCGATGTGCGGGTGGTCGCCGCCACCCACCGCGATCTGGAGGAGCGCATCCGGCTGGGGCAGTTTCGCGAGGATCTCTACTACCGGCTGAACGTGTTTCCCATCGAGCTGCCACCGCTGCGCGAACGGATCGAGGATATCCCCCTGCTGGTCGGCGAGCTCATCGCCCGCGTCGAACGGGAGGAGCGGGGTTCGGTGCGGCTGGCGCAAAGTGCGCTCGACGCGCTGTGCGAGCAGCCCTGGCCCGGCAATGTGCGCGAGCTGGCGAACCTCATCGAGCGGTTGGCGATCCTGTTTCCCCTCGGCGTGGTCACCGCCGCCGATCTGCCCGCCAAATATCGTCCGGCCGGGGTGACCCCGCGGGCGATTCAGAATCACTGCGCGGAGAGTGGCGCCGAGGCAGCGCGGGGCGATACCTTTGTTGCCGATGCCGCCGCGGTACGGCTGCCCAACGAGGGTGTGAACCTCAAGGACTACCTGGGGTCGATCGAAACCGCGTTCATCCGCCAGGCGCTCGAAGAGGCCGGTGGCGTCGTGGCCCATGCCGCCGAGCTGCTCGGCATGCGCCGCACGACCCTGGTGGAAAAGCTGCGCAAGTACGGCATGACGCGCGGGCTGGATGCGGCGGATATTTGACGCTCGACCGGCAACCCATTGATCTGAAAGAAGTCCTGTTTTGGCATAGCGGTTGCTAAATCCTCCCCGAGGAGTCGCCGGATTGGCGATTCGGCAAGATCGAGGAGCCCGCCATGCCCGAATTCTCCAACGCGTTGCGCAGCGGTGCCGAACGTCCGTCAATCGAGCAGCCGTTTGCCGGGCAGCCGTTTGCCGGGCAGCCGTTTGCCGAGCAACTGCTTGTCGATAATTCGTTCACCGAGCATTCGTTCACCGAGCATTCGTTCACCGGGCATTCGTTTGCCGAGCAACCGGTTGCCACGGGTCGGCGTGCGGCGCAGCGGTTGGCGGTGCCGGCCAGCGAACCGCACCGTCTTGCGGACGACCGGGAGTGCCTTGCCCGCCGGCTCGCACAGCTGCTGGAAGCGCTGCCGGGCGGCGTGCTCGTCATCGACGACGAGGGTGTCATCCAGTGCGCCAACGCGGCCGCGGGCACTCTGCTCGGCGGCGCGCTGGTGGGCCATACCTGGGCCGCGGTGCTGCATCGCCTGGGCGCGGAGCTGGCCATCGACGGGGACGGCATCGAATTGCCTGATGGCCGCCACCTGCGCCTGCGCCGCCGCCAGCAATACCCGGAACCCGGGCAGGTCCTGCTGCTCACCGACAGCACCGATCAGCAGCTGCTGCGTGAACGCATCGACCGCGAACAGCGGCTGGCCGCACTTGGCGAAATGGTCGCCGGGCTTGCCCATCAGATTCGCACACCGCTGGCCACGGCTTTGCTGTTCGTCTCGCAACTGGCGGATCCTGCACTGGAGTCCAGGGCGCGCACGAGCTTTGCCGAGCGCGCCCTGGAGCGCCTGCGCCACCTCGAAGGCGTGGTCGACGACATGCTCGGCCTGGTCCGCGGGGTCGCCGTTGCAGGCGAGGTGGTTCCGGTACAGGTGTTGATCGAGGATCTGGTGGCTGCGGTGGATGCCGCGCTCGGCGCGACGGGCGGCACCCTGAGCGTTCACAACCGGGTGCCCGGCGCCAGCGTCCAGGGCAGCCGGGAGTTGCTTGCCAGCGCGCTGCTCAACCTCGCCACCAATGCGCTTCAGGCGTGCGCCGGGCGCGTACCGCAGCTGCGCCTGGAAGTGGTCGGCCGCGACGGCGCGGTGGAGCTGATTCTCGCGGACAACGGCCCGGGCATTCCCGCCGCGCTGCGCGAACGCGTGTTCACGCCATTCTTCACCACCCGCCGCGATGGCACCGGCCTGGGCCTGCCGATGGCGCGGCGCATCGCCCAGGCCTATGGCGGCGATCTGCGCCTGCATCCGGCTACCGCCGGCGCGCGCATCGGACTCTATGTGCCGATTCAGGGCCGGGTACTGGCGAGCGGTACGCGTGGTGGCGCCTTGTTTCGTGCCGGCGGTGACGCCCCCCGCGCCACCGCTGTGGTCGGCGCAGCGGCGTGCCGGTGAGGAGTCGCCCGGTGAGAGAGGATTTCGTGCTGGTGGTCGAGGACGACGCCAGCTTGCGCGAAGCGCTGTGCGATACGCTGGAGCTTGCCGGCTTTCCGACGCACGCCGCAGCCGACGGCTCCACCGCGCTGGCGGTGCTGGCCGAGCACGGACACCGGATCCGCCTGGTGGTCAGCGACGTGCAGATGGCGCCGATGCCCGGCGATGAATTGCTGGCACAGCTTCAGTCGCTGCGCCCGGAACTGCCGGTGGTGCTGATGACGGCCTATGGCACCATCGAACAGGCGGTGCGGACGATGCGCCGCGGCGCCGTGGATTATCTGGTCAAACCCTTCGCTGCCCCGGCGCTGGTGGAACTGGTCAGGCGATTGCTGCCGGAACCCGCCGCGGTGGCGACCGGCCTGGTCGCCCAGGCGGAGGCATCGCGGCGTCTGCTCGCGCTGGCCGAACGGGTGGCCAAGGCCGATGTGACCGTGCTCATCTGCGGGGAATCCGGCGTCGGCAAGGAAGTGTATGCCCGGCATATTCACCGCTGCTCGACGCGCGCCGATGGCCCCTTCGTCGCCATCAATTGCGCGGCGATTCCGGAAAACATGCTCGAAGCGGTGCTGTTCGGGCACGAGAAGGGCGCCTTCACCGGTGCCGTGCAGGCGAGCCCGGGCAAGTTCGAGCAGGCCAACGGCGGCACCCTGTTGCTCGACGAGATTTCGGAAATGGCGTTGGGCCTGCAAGCCAAGCTGCTGCGCGTGCTCCAGGAGCGCGAGGTCGAGCGCCTGGGCGGCCGCAAGACGCTGCCGCTGGATGTCCGGGTGCTGGCCACCACCAACCGCGATCTGCGCGGGGAGGTCGCTGCGGGCCGCTTCCGCGAGGATCTGTTTTACCGCCTGAGCGTGTTTCCCTTGCAGCTGTCGCCGCTGCGCGAGCGACCCGAGGACATCCTGCCGCTCGCGCGTCTGGCGCTGGCGCGTCACCGATCCGGCGCCGGCCCCGCGCCCGAGCTGACCAGTGCCGCCTGTGCCAGGCTGCTCGCCCACGACTGGCCAGGCAATGTGCGCGAGCTGGACAACGTCATCCAGCGCGCCCTGGTGGTTTGCGACGGCACCATCATTGCCGCGGACGATATCGATGTCGCGGGATTGCCCACCGCGTCGGCAGCGGCCAGCGCCATTCCTCCCGCGCGCGGCGGCGAATCCGGTGACGAACTGCGCGACGAACTGCGCGACCATGAACACAGCCTGATCCTGGATACGCTGAAAGCCGTGTCCGGCAACCGCAAGGATGCCGCCGAACGGCTCGGCATCAGCCCGCGAACCCTGCGTTACAAGTTGGCACGGATGCGCGAGGCCGGGGTGCCCAGTCTGGTTTGAAGCTTCTGGTTCGAAGTGCGTGTTTTGAAGTGCGTGGTTTGAAGTGCGTGGTTTGAAATTTCTGGTTCAAGAAACTGTTTTTGGCGCTTGGTGTTGGCAGGTTGAGGAGAGCGAAGAATGATTGACAGCAACATCACCCAGGTGCTGGCGCAGATGCGCAGTATCGCCTCTGCCGCAAACTGGCCGGGCGCGTCTTCGGCGCCGGTCGCCACGCCGACCCAGGCGAGTTTTGCTGCCACCCTCAAGGCCTCGCTCGGTGCGGTCAACGATGTGCAACAGCAGGCCACGCAGATGACCGAACAATTCCAGCGTGGCGAGCCGGGCGTCGATCTCGCCCAGGTGATGGTGTCCATGGAGAAGTCGAGCGTGTCCTTCGAGGCCATGAAGCAGGTGCGCAACAAGCTGGTCGATGCCTACCAGGAAGTGATGCGGATGCAGATCTGAGCGGGGTTCCGGATGGCAAGTCGCGGATAACGAGGCGAGGTTGAGGCGAGATGGCGAGTTTGTTGCGGGCTGAAGCGGCGCAGGGATTTTTCCGGCTGCCGGTGGTGCGCCAGGTAGGGCTCATGCTCGGCCTCGCCGCGAGCGTGGCCATCGGCATGGCGGTGGTGTTGTGGTCGCGCGATCCGGGTTACACCCTGCTCTACGGCAATCTTCCCGACAAGGACATGGCGGAAGTCGTGAGCATTTTGCAGCGCGATCAGGTTCCCTATCGGATCGACGATGGTTCCGGCGCATTGCTGGTGCCGAACAGCGAGTTGCGCGCCGTGCGCATGAAGCTCGCCGCGCAGGGGCTGCCCAAGGGTTCCGACATGGGGCTCGAACTCCTGCAGAGCGAGCAGCAGCTCGGCACCAGCCAGTTCATGGAACAGGCGCGTTATCAGCACGCCATCGAGGTGGAGCTGGCGCGGTCCATTTCCAGCCTGCGCAATGTCGCGGCGGCGCGGGTTCATCTGGCCCTGCCCAAACCCAGCGTGTTCGTGCGCAAGACCGACCAGCCCCGCGCCAGCGTGGTGCTGGAGCTTCGTTCCGGCGCCCAGCTCGAGGAAAGTGAAGTCGCGGCGGTGGTGCATCTGGTCGCCGCCAGCGTGCCGAATTTGAATCCCGGGCAGGTGACCGTGGTCGATCAGCATGGCCGCCTGCTCACGCCACCGGTGGAGGAGGGCGCCATCGGAGTATCGGCCGGCCAGTTCGACCAGACCCGCAAGGTCGAGGAAACCTATGTGCACCGCATCGAGAGCCTGCTGGCGCCGGTGGTCGGCTACGGCGGGGTGCGCGCGCAGGTCAAGGCGGACATCGACTACACGCGCACCGAATCCACGCAGGAAAACTATACGCCCGATCCGGTGGCCATCCGCAGCGAGATCATCGCGGAGGAAATCGGTCCCGGTAACGGCAGCGGCGGCGTGCCCGGCGCACTGACCAACCAGCCGCCGGAAGCCGGCCGCATCGATCCCCAGGCCATGGCGGCGGATGCCGGGAAAGCCAATGCCGGAAAAGCGGATGCTGTAGAAGCGGATGCCGGGAAAGCCGATGCCACGGCGGCGAAAGGGCCGGTCGCTTCCGCATCGCAGCAAGTCGCTTCCGCATCGCAGCAAGTGGCTCCCGCACCGCAGGATGTAGTGCGCAGTCGCGAGTCGACGCGCAACTACGAGATCAATCGGACCTTGCGACACTCCCAGGAGGGCGGGGGGCGGCTGCGGCGGTTGTCGGTTGCCGTGGTGGTGGACGACCGGCTGGTTGCCGATGCCGAAGGCGTGGTGCGTCCGCTGCCGCTGACCGCCGACGAACTG
>DASUDS010000011.1:0-35789 GCA_036275455.1 Porticoccaceae bacterium | reverse complement strand
GAGCCGGGCGAGCAGTTCGGCGATGCCGGGGAAGGGCCGCGTGTGCCGCGACAGGTTGGCGGCGTAGATGGCCAGAAACTCCGCGCGCAGGGCTTCGAATGCCGACCCTTCCGGGGCGCAGGCGAAGGCGCGCGCCACCAGCCCCACGGAGCCGTCGGTGACGAGGGTGCGAATCTCGGATTCCTCCAGCGCCGGGCGCTGGTGACGCCGCAGCAGTTCGTTCAGGCACCACGCAAAATCCGGCGCGGTGTCGAGCAGGGTGCCGTCGAGATCGAAGAGCACGGCGCGATAGCGACTCATGGCGCCGCGCTCGCGGGGCTGGCATCGAGCGGTTCGGCGCTGGCGTGGAGCAGATAGTTGACGTCCACGTCACCGGGCGCGAGCCGGTAGCGGCGGGTGATCGGGTTGTAGGTGAGGCCGGTCAGTTCGCGCACTTCGAGTCCAGCGGCCCGGCACCAGGCGGCCAGTTCCGCGGGGCGGATGAAGCGCGCATAGGTATGCGTGCCCCTGGGCAGCAGGCCGAGCAGGTATTCGGCGCCGACGATGGCGAGCGCAAAGGCTTTGGGGTTGCGGTTGATGGTGGAGAAGAACAGCTGTCCGCCGGGCTTGACGAGCCGCGCGCAGGCAGCCACCACGGCAGCCGGATCGGGCACGTGTTCGAGCATTTCCAGGCAGGTGACGACGTCGAAACTGGCCGGGGCTTCCGCGGCGAGGCGCTCGACGGCAACGCGTCGGTACTCCACCGCGACCCCGGATTCGAGCCCATGGAGGCGGGCGACGGCGAGCGGCGCCTCGCCCAGGTCGATGCCGGTCACCTGGGCGCCACGCCGCGCCAGGGCCTCGGCGAGGATGCCGCCACCGCAGCCCACGTCCAGCACCCGGCGGCCGGCCACCGGTGCGCGTTCGTCGATCCAGTTGGCGCGCAGCGGGTTGATTTCGTGCAGCGGTCGGAACTCGCTGTTGCGATCCCACCAGCGTGCCGCGAGCTGCTCGAAGCGGGCGATCTCGGCGGGATCGACGTTGTCCGGCGGAGTGGTATCGGAAGCGGCGTTCGGCATGGGCTGGCGATTCGGGCGTGGTGGCTCAGGGGGTGGCGGTGGCGCCGATGCGCGCCTGCCAGTCGCGGGTGCTGGCGGTCACGGCAGCGAAATCCAGGGTCAGGAACCGGCGCTCCCGCAACAGCGGCCGGCCCTGCACCCAGACGTGGCTGACGCGGCTGCCACTGCCGGTGTAGACCAGTTGCGAGAGCGGATTATACAGGGGCAGGGCGCCGGGATCGGTGAGTTCGACCGCGATCAGGTCGGCGGCCTTGCCGGGTTCGAGACTGCCGATTTCCTGTTCCAGGCCTAGCGCAGTGGCGCCGCCCAGGGTGGCCAATTCGAGCGCTGTCGCGGCCGGCAGCCGGGTGGCGTCGCCGCCCAGGCCCTTGGCGAGCAGGGCCGCGAAACGCAGTTCGGTGAACATGTCGAGGTCGTTGCTGCTGGCCGCACCGTCGCTGCCGAGCGCAACCGGCACGCCGGCGGCGCGCAGCCGGGCGACGTCGCAGTAGCCACTGGCGAGCTTCAGGTTCGAGCGCGGGCAGTGCACCGCCCGCGCACCGGTGGTGGCGAGCAGTTCGATATCGCCGGCGTCCAGTTGCGTCAGGTGCACGCACTGGGTGGACGGGCCCAGCAGGCCATGGCGGTGCAGGCGGGCGATCGGGCGCTCGCCGTGGCTGGCGAGCGACTCGGCGACTTCGCGCGCGGTCTCGTGGACATGGATGTGGATCGCCGCATCCACTTCGCCGGCATAGACGGCGATGCGCCGGAAGGTGTCGTCGCCGACGGTATAGGGCGCATGGGGGCCGAAGGCGATGCGCAGCAGCGGGTCGTCCCGGGTTTGGTCGTAGAGCGCCAGGCCCTGGTGCAGGCACTTCTCGGCGGAGGCTGCCCAGGGCGTGGCGAAATCGAGGATCGGGAAGGCGATCTGGGCGCGGATGCCGCAATGGCGCGCCACCGCCGCGACGGCTTCGGGGAAGAAGTACATGTCGGCGAAACAGGTGGTGCCGCTGGCGATCATCTCGGCGATGGCGAGCCGGGTGCCGTCGGCGACGAAATCGGCACCGAGCCAGCGCGATTCGGCCGGCCAGATGTGGCCTTCCAGCCACGGCTGGAGCGGCAGATCGTCCGCCAAGCCACGCAGCAGCGTCATTGCGGCATGGCCGTGGGCATTGACCAGCCCTGGCATCAGCAGGTGGTCGGGCAGGTGCAGGGTCTCGCGGGCCTGGTAGCGGCGCTCGGCCTCGGCGCGCGGCAGCAGCGCGAGGATGCGCCCGTCGCGGATCATGCAGGTGCAGTTCTCGTAGACCGCGCCGCTGGGCACCACGGGCACCACCCAGGCGGCGGAAAGCGCCAGATCGGCGGGCTGCGGGGGCTGGGCTGAGGTCATGGCGGCGCAGTATAGCGCGGGGGGTCCGCGGGGGTCGCTGTGCTACAATGCGCGGCCTTTTTCCGCGCGTGGGCGCCGCTCTTTTCGGGTGGTCGCCGCGCTCCACGCGACGCATATGCCGCGCGACAGCAAGCCGCGTCTGCCGTGCAAGACGTAGACATTGCGCGGGGCGTGGGCATTACCCAGGGCGTGGGCCGCACGCGCGACGTGGGCCGCACGCAAGACATCGACATCACGCAAGACAGCGACATGCAGACAGAAGTGACGCCACATGGGTGAACTGGCCGCCAAAGAAGTTTTCTCGGTCAACATCGAAGATGAGCTGCGCAAGTCCTACCTCGATTACGCCATGAGCGTGATCGTGGGCCGCGCGCTGCCCGACGTGCGCGATGGCCTGAAGCCGGTGCATCGCCGCGTGCTCTATGCGATGTACGAGCAGAACAACGACTGGAACCGGCCGTTCAAGAAGAGCGCGCGCATCGTCGGCGACGTGATGGGTAAGTACCACCCGCACGGCGATTCGGCGATCTACGACACCATCGTGCGCATGGCGCAGTCGTTTTCGCTGCGCTACCCGCTGGTCGACGGCCAGGGCAACTTCGGCTCCATCGACGGCGACGCCCCCGCGGCGATGCGCTACACCGAGATCCGCATGGCGCGCATCGCCCATGCCCTGCTCGCCGATCTCGGTCAGGAGACGGTCGATTTCGTCCCCAACTATGACGAGACCGAGCAACTCCCGGCGGTACTGCCGACCCGGATTCCGAACCTGCTGGTCAACGGGTCCGCGGGCATCGCGGTCGGGATGGCGACCAACATCCCGCCGCACAATCTTTCCGAGGTGATCGCCGCCTGCCTGGTGCTGCTCGACAATCCCGAGGTCACCGTGGACGAGCTGATCGAGCTGGTGCCGGGGCCGGACTTTCCCACCGCCGGGATCATCAATGGCCGCGCCGGCATCGTCGAGGCCTATCGCACCGGGCGCGGACGCATCCTGGTGCGCGGCCGCGCCCGGGTCGAACCCATGGAGCGCGGCGACCGCGAGCAGATCGTGATCACCGAGATCCCCTACCAGCTGCAGAAGACGCGGCTGATCGAGCGCATCGCCGAACTGGTCAAGGAGCGCAAGATCGAGGGCATCTCCGAACTGCGCGACGAATCGGACAAGGACGGTCTGCGCGTGGTCATCGAGCTCAAGCGCGGCGAGGTTGGCGAGGTGCTGCTCAACCAGCTCTACGCGCAGACCCAGTTGGAGACCGTGTTCGGCATCAACATGGTCACGCTGGTCAACGGCGAACCCCGGCTGCTCGATCTCAAGTCACTGCTCGATGCCTTCCTGCGCCACCGGCGCGAGGTGGTCACCCGCCGCACGCTGTATCTGCTGCGCCAGGCGCGCGAGCGTGGCCATGTGCTCGAAGGGCTGGCGGTGGCGATCGCCAACATCGACCCGGTGATCGAATTGATCAAGGCATCCTCCAGCCCTGCCGAGGCGCGCGAGGCACTGGTGGCGCGGGCGTGGGACGCGGCAGCGGTGATGCCGTTTCTCACCGCCGCCGGGCACCAGACCAGCCGCCCCGAGGGCGTGGACCCGAGCTCCGGGCTGCACGAGGATGGCTACCGGCTCTCGGATACCCAGGCCCGCGCCATCCTCGAACTGCGCCTGCACCGCTTGACCGGCATGGAACACGCCAAGCTGCTCGAGGAGTATCAGGAAAAGCTCGAGGAGATCCGCTCCTATCTGGAAATCCTCGAAGATCCGGAGCGATTGAAGGCGGTGATCCGCGAGGAATTGCACGAGGTCGTGCGCGATTTCGGCGATCGGCGGCGCACCGAGATCATCGCCTCCCAGCTCGATCTGACCGCCGAGGATCTGATTCCCGAAGAAGAGCGCGTCGTGACCATCTCCCATGCCGGTTACGCCAAGAGCCAGCCGCTGGTCGATTACCAGGCGCAGCGGCGCGGCGGCACCGGACGCTCGGCCACGGCGGTGAAAGAGGAGGATTTTGTCGCGCGGCTGCTGGTGGCCAGTACCCACGCCACCATTCTCTGCTTCACCAACGCCGGCAAGGTGTACTGGCTCAAGACCTACCAGATCCCGCTCGCCGGACGCGGTGCCCGCGGACGCCCGCTGGTCAACCTGCTGCCGCTCGAAGAAGGCGAGCGCGTCACCGCCATCCTGCCGGTGCGCGAATACCGGGAAGACCAGTATGTGGTCATGGCCACCGCCGCCGGAGTCATCAAGAAGGTTTCCCTGGAAGCGTTCTCGCGGCCGCGCAGCGTGGGTCTGCGCGCGGTCGATCTGGATCCCGGCGACAGTCTGATCGGCACTGCGATCACCGACGGGGATCGCGACGTGATGCTGTTTTCCAGCGCCGGCAAGGTGGTGCGCTTCAACGAAGGCGATGTGCGGCCGATGGGGCGCAGCGCCCGCGGCGTGCGCGGCATGCGCCTGCCGGACGGTGAGCGCATGATCGCCCTGATCATCCCCGAGCCTGGCCAGCGCGTGCTCAGCGTCAGCGCCAACGGCTACGGCAAGCGCACCGATCTCGACGAATTCCCGGTCCACAACCGCGGCGGTCAGGGCGTCATCGCGATGCAGACCTCGGCGCGCAACGGTGCGCTGGTCGGTGCCGTGCAGGTCGCCGATGGCGATGAGATCATGCTGATATCGGACCAGGGCACGCTGGTGCGGACCCGGGTCGATGAGGTTTCGGTGCTCGGGCGCAATACCCAGGGCGTGCGCCTGATCCGGGTGCGCGACGGCGAACAGCTGGTGGGCATGGCCGTGATCAGCGACGACGGCGAGCAAGCGGAGAGCTGAGATGAGCGAGGCTCCGAACGGCGACGATGCGCTGGCCACACTGCGCCAGCGCATCGACGGCATCGACCAGCAGCTGCTGACGCTCTTGAGCGCGCGCGCGCGCGCCGCCCAGGAGGTCGCGGCGGTCAAGACGGCGCGCGGCGACTCCCATTTCTACCGGCCGGAGCGCGAGGCGCAGGTGTTGCGCGCGATCAAGGAGCGCAACCCCGGGCCGCTCTCCGGCGAGGAGATGGCGCGCCTGTTCCGCGAGATCATGTCCGCCTGTCTGGCGCTCGAACAGCCCATCAAGGTGGCGTTTCTCGGCCCCGAGGGCACCTTTACCCAGGCGGCGGCAGTAAAACATTTCGGTCACTCGGCAGTGGCGGTGCCGCTGCCGGCGATCGACGAAGTATTTCGCGAGGTGGCCGCGGGCGCCGCCGATTACGGCGTGGTGCCGGTGGAGAACTCCACCGAGGGCGTGGTCAACCACACCCTCGACAGCTTTCTCGACTCCAGCCTGCGCATCTGTGGGGAAGTGGAACTGCGTATCCACCATCATCTGTTGATTGGCCCCAACACCAAGGCCGAATCGATCACCCGCGTCTATTCCCATCCCCAGTCGCTGGCCCAATGCCGCAAGTGGCTGGATGCGCATCTGCCGCGCGTCGAGCGCATCACCCTCAACAGCAATGCCGAGGCCGCGCGCCGCGTGGCCGGCGAGTGGAATTCGGCGGCCATCGCCGGGGCCATGGCGGAGTCGCTCTACGGCCTCACCAGCCTGCATAGCAACATCGAGGACGAACCCGACAACACCACTCGCTTCCTGATCATCGGCCGCGAGGCGGTGGCGCCAAGCGGCGACGACAAGACCTCGGTCATGGTGTCGGTGAAGAACGAGCCCGGGGCACTGTACCGGTTGCTCGAGCCTTTCCAGCGGCAGGGGATCGATCTGACCCGCATCGAAACCCGGCCGTCGCGGACGCGCAAGTGGAGCTACGTGTTTTTCATCGATTTCTCCGGCCACGGCAGCGATGAGGTCGTGCGCCGCACCCTCGATGCCATCGCGCCGACCGTAGTCGAGCTGAGGGTGCTCGGCTCCTATCCCCGCGCGGTGCTTTGAGTTCATGGGGGTGGAATCCATCGGGGTGGAATCCATGGGGGGCGAGTCCATGGGAGTGGAATCCCTGGGAATGGAGTCCATGGCGGCGGTGCAGCCCGGGCCGAGGATCGGCGAGCGCCTGCTGATCGTGGGCCTGGGTCTGATGGGCGGCAGCCTCGCGCTCGCCGCGCGCCGCGCCGGGCTGTTCGCCCGCATCATCGGTCATTCCCGCAGCGCGGCCACGCTCGAGCAGGGCTTGCGTGAGCGCGTGATCGACCGCGCGGCGCCGGATCTGGCCACGGCGCTCGCCGAGCTGGAAGCCGGCGATGTGGTGGTCATCTGCGTGCCTACGCTTACCCTGCCCGCGATTCTCGCCACGGTGCGCGAGTGCGCCCGGCCGGAGGTCACCGTTACCGATGTCGCCAGCGTGAAGGGCAGTGTGATCGCGGCGGCGTGCGCGGTCTACGGGTCGATGCCGCCGCAACTGGTGCCGGGCCATCCTATTGCCGGTTCGGAGAAGAGCGGAGTTGGCGCGGCGCGGGCGGATCTGTTCGTCCATCACGAGGTCATCCTTACCCCGCTTGCCACAACGGGCAGTGAGCACTTGGCGCGAGTCCGGGCGCTATGGGTCGGCGCAGGCGCGCTGGTCAGCGAGATGACGCCGGAAAGCCACGACGAAGTGTTGGCTGCGACCAGCCATTTGCCGCACCTGCTCGCCTTCGGCCTGGTGGATGCACTCGCCGAGCGGGCACAGAATCGGGAAATCTTTCGCTATGCCGCCGGCGGCTTTCGCGATTTCACCCGCATTGCCGGTTCCGATCCGGTGATGTGGCGCGATATCGCCCTGGCCAATCGCAGCGCCTTGCTGGAGGCGCTGGATTACTTCGCCGGCAAGCTGGGTGCCTTGCGCGCGGCCGTCGCCGAGCAGGACGGCGATCTGCTCACCGGGGTCTTTACCCGCGCCCAGGCTGCGCGGCGCCATTTCGAGGTCATGCAGGAGAGCAAGCCCTATATGAACACATCTGTCCGACGCAGTACCTATCGGGTTGCTCCCGGTGGCCGGTTGGTCGGAGACATCCGTGTGCCGGGCGACAAGTCCATCTCCCATCGCTCGATCATGCTGGGTTCGCTGGCGGAAGGAGTCACCCGCGTGCTGGGGTTTCTGGAAGGCGAAGACAGCCTCGCCACGCTACAGGCGTTTCGCGACATGGGCGTGATCATCGAGGGTCCGGACCACGGTGCCCTGGTGATTCACGGGGTCGGCATGAAGGGGCTGAAGAAGCCCGTCGGCCCGCTGTATCTGGGCAACTCCGGCACCTCGATGCGCCTGCTGGCCGGATTGCTCGCCGGGCAGGACTTCGATGTCACGCTGACTGGCGACGAGTCGCTGTCGCGCCGGCCAATGCGGCGGGTGACCGAACCCTTGGCGGCCATGGGCGCAGCGATCATCGCGACGGCAGCGGGCACTCCGCCGTTGGGAATCCAGGGCGGCCGGGCGTTGCACGGCATTCGCTACGACCTGCCCATCGCCAGCGCTCAGGTCAAATCCAGTCTGTTGCTGGCCGGGCTGCGCGCCAGCGGCGAAACCAGCCTGAGCGAACCGGCGCCCACGCGGGACCATACCGAGCGCATGCTGCAGGGCTTCGGTTATCCGGTGCGCCGCGAGAACGGCCGCATCCGGCTAGCCGGTGGCGGTTGCCTGCGCGCCTGCGATCTGCGGGTGCCGGGCGACATTTCATCGGCGGCGTTTTTTCTGGTCGGTGCCAGCATCGCGCCGGGCTCCGATCTCGTCCTGCGTGGGGTGGGCATCAATCCCACTCGGGATGGTGTGCTGCACATCCTCCGCGCCATGGGTGCCGACATCGAGTTGTTCAATCAGGCCGAGGCCGGTGGCGAGCCGACCGCCGATATCCGCGTTCGGCACGCGCCGCTGCGCGGGATCGAAATCCCCCGCGAGCTGGTGGCCAACGCCATCGACGAGTTTCCGGCGCTGTTCATCGCCGCCGCCTGCGCCCAGGGCCAGACGGTGCTGCGCGGTGCGGAAGAACTGCGAGTCAAGGAAAGCGACCGCATCCAGGCGATGGCCGATGGCCTGCTCCGGCTCGGTATCGTCGCCGAACCGACCCCGGATGGCATTCGCATCCAGGGCGGAACACTGCGCGGCGGCACCGTCGAGAGCTGTGGCGACCACCGCGTCGCCATGGCCTTTGCCATGGCCGGATTGCGGGCCGCGGGCGAGATCTGCATCCGCGATTGCAGCAATGTGGCCACCTCGTTTCCGAACTTCCCCGCGCTGGCGCGCAGCCTGGGGCTGACACTGACCGAAGCCGGGGAATGAATGCCATGGCGATTCCGGTGATCACCGTGGACGGGCCCAGCGGCGCCGGCAAGGGCACGGTCAGCCTGATCCTCGCCCGCAAGCTCGGTTTTCACTACCTCGACAGCGGGGCCCTGTACCGGGCGTTGGCCGTGGCGGCGACCAGGCATCAGGTGGCCAGTGACAACATCGAAGCATTGGCGGTGCTGGCGGCGCACATGGATCTCTCCTTCGCCATGGACCGAGATGACGTCGAGCCGCGGGTGATGCTGGAGGGCGAGGATGTCACCCGCCTGGTGCGCGGTGAGGATGTCGGAATCATGGCCTCGCGCGTGGCCGCGATTCCCGAGGTGCGGACGGCGTTGCTCCACCGCCAGCGCGCCTTTGCGCGGGCGCCTGGCCTGGTGGCCGATGGCCGTGACATGGGCACGGTGGTTTTTCCCGCCGCGGCGCTCAAGGTGTTCCTCACGGCGAGTTCGGAAGAGCGCGCCCGCAGACGTTATAAGCAGTTGATTGAAAAAGGAGAAACTGCTACCCTCGCGGGCCTTGTCGAGGCCGTGAACGAGCGCGATGAGCGTGATCGCAACCGCGAGGTGGCGCCATTGCGCCCAGCGGAGGGCGCGGTGCAAGTCGATTCCACGGGACGGACGATAGAGGAAGTGGTGGCCGCGATCCTGGCGGTTGCCGAGGAGCAGTTGACCCACTGAGGTGGGCCAATCACAGCAACCGAAGTTGCGGGAATCTGTTGCGGCAATTGTTGTTGCGGCAATTACCGCAAGCTGAAGTTGCAGAGGGCAGTCGCGCGGTGTTCCAGCCCCAGGCCGCGCGGGCTGTCGTTACGACAGACGGCCACCCGAGCTGGCGGGGGTCGGCGCCAGTCGGCGCATCACCTGCGAGCATTCAATTCCATGAGCGAAAGTTTCTCCCAACTGTTTGAAGAAAGCCTGAAAACTGTCGAGATGGCACCCGGCACCATCGTTACCGGGGTGGTCATCGACATCGACAAGGATTGGGTCACGGTTCATGCCGGCCTGAAATCCGAAGGCGTCATTCCCCTCAGCCAGTTTCTGGATGAAAACGGCCACACGACCGTTGCCGTCGGTGATGAAGTCCAGGTGGCGCTGGAGGCGGTCGAGGATGGTTTCGGTGCGACCCGGTTGTCGCGCGAAAAGGCGCGTCGCGCCGAATCCTGGATGGTGCTGGAATCCGCGTTCAAGGACAGCAAGTCAGTGACCGGCGTGATCAGCGGCAAGGTCAAGGGTGGCTTCACCGTCGATCTCGACGGCGTGCGCGCCTTCCTGCCCGGCTCCCTGGTGGATGTCCGCCCGGTGCGGGAGACCACGCATCTGGAAGACAAGCCGCTCGAATTCAAGATCATCAAGCTCGATCAGAAGCGCAACAACGTCGTGGTTTCACGCCGTGCGGTCATGGAAGCGGCCAACAGCGTCGAGCGTGAAGAGCTGCTGCGCACGCTGGAAGAAGGCATGGTGCGCAAGGGTGTCGTCAAGAACCTCACCGATTACGGTGCCTTCGTCGACCTGGGCGGCATCGACGGTTTGCTGCACATCACCGACATGTCCTGGAAGCGCGTCAAGCATCCCAGCGAAGTGGTCGAAGTCGGTGACGAAGTCGAAGTCAAGGTCCTCAAGTTCGATCGCGAGCGCAACCGCGTATCTCTGGGCCTCAAGCAGCTGGGCGAAGATCCCTGGAGCGACATCGTCGCGCGCTATCCGCGCAACGCCAAGGTGCCGGCGACGGTCACCAACCTCACCGATTACGGTTGTTTTGCCGAGCTCGAAGATGGTGTCGAGGGTCTGGTGCACGTTTCCGAGATGGACTGGACCAACAAGAACGTCCATCCCTCGAAGGTTGTCCAGATCGGCGATCGCATCGATGTCATGATCCTCGATATCGACGAGGAGCGGCGGCGGATTTCGCTGGGCATGAAGCAGTGCCGGGCCAATCCCTGGGAGGAGTTCGGCACCCTGCATGCCAAGAACGAAGTCATCAGGGGCACGATCAAGTCCATCACCGACTTCGGCATCTTCATCGGTCTCGAGGGGGGTATCGACGGCCTGGTGCATCTGTCCGACATTTCCTGGAACCAGACCGGCGAAGAAGCCATTCGCAACTACCACAAGGGCGACGAACTCGAGACGGTGATTCTTGCCATCGATCCCGAGCGCGAGCGCATCTCCCTCGGCATCAAGCAGCTCGCCGACGATCCCTTCTCCAGCTACGTCACCCATAACGACAAGGGCAGCGTGGTCAAGGGCGTAGTTCGCGAAGTGGATGCCAAGGGTGCGGTGATCGATCTGGGCAGCGATATCGAAGGCCAATTGAAGGCCTCCGAAATTTCCCGTGATCGCGTCGAGGATGCCCGCAACGCGCTCAAGGTTGGCGATGAAGTCGAGGCGCAGGTGATCAATATCGATCGCAAGAATCGCGTCATCAACCTTTCCATCAAAGCCAAGGACAGCAGCGAGGAGCGTGCCACAATCAAGGCGCACAAGCGCCAGGAGGCAGAGGCGATGCCGAGCACCACCATCGGCGATCTGATCCGCGCGCAAATGGACAGCGCCGATCGTTGATCCGGCCGGCGGGCAGCAAATTGTAAGGGTGATTGCGGTGACCAAATCCGAACTCATTGAACGCATTGCTGCCCGCCAGGATCAACTGTCGCCAAAGGACGTGGAGATGGCGGTGAAAATGATCATGGAGGAGATGGCGCGTGCGTTGATCAACAATCGCCGCATCGAGATCCGTGGTTTCGGCAGTTTTTGCCTGCACTATCGCGCCCCGCGCACGGGGCGCAATCCCAAGACTGGCGGCACGGTCGAATTGCCCGGGAAGTGGGTGCCCCACTTCAAGCCGGGCAAGGAATTGCGCGAGCGCGTAAACGCTTCGCTGGAACAGTGATCGGCATGCGGCCATTGCGTTTCCTGGCCTGGCTGCTGGCGGCGCTGGCAACGGCTGTCCTGGGGATCTGGATCGCGCAGGACAACAGCACGCAGACCGCCATCGTGGTGCTTGGTTTTCCCCTCGGCAGTCTTCCTCTGGGCATCTGGCTGATGTTGGCGTTTCTCGCTGGCGTTGTGGCCGCGCTGCTGGCGAGTACTCCGGGAATGGTGCGCTTGCAGCTGCGCGCCCGGCGCTTGCAGAAACGGCAAGAGATGCAGGCGCCACAGGCTGGTCAGCATGCAGAGGGCGCCAAGATCCCGTGAGGCGGCAGGGCCCAAGAATCATCGTGGCCCTGGACTATCCGGATGCCGCGGCGGCTTTGGCGCTGGTCCGGCAGTTGCGCCCGGAATTATGCCGCCTGAAAGTCGGCAAGGAGCTTTTCACCGCTGCCGGCCCGAGACTCGTCGAAGGCCTGGTCGCTGCCGGATTCGACGTTTTTCTCGATCTCAAATTTCACGACATCCCCTCCACCGTAGCCAAGGCGGTTGCCGCCGCCGGACGCCTCGGCGTCTGGATGGTCAACGTCCATGCCAGTGGCGGCACGCAGATGATGCGTGCGGCCCGGGAAACGATCCCGGCCGGCGGCCCGCTGCTGATCGCGGTGACGGTGCTGACCAGCATGTCCCAAAGGGATCTGGACGAGCTTGGCGTAGCGCTGCCGCTTCCCCAGCAGGTTCTGCATCTTGCCGGCCTGGCGCAACACAGTGGCCTGGATGGTGTGGTGTGCTCGGCGGAGGAAGCCAGGGCAATACGCGAGCGGTTGGGGGATGATTTTCTGTGCGTCACCCCGGGGATTCGTCTGGCAACCGCTGAGGCGGATGACCAGCAGCGGGTGATGACACCAGAGGCCGCGCTGCAGGCGGGGAGCAGTTACCTGGTGATTGGGCGGCCGGTGACGCAGGCGGTCGATCCGGCCGCAGCCTTGCTTGCCATTGCCACGCGAATCGCTGACCATGGAGTTGACGCGAAGTGATCGCGTCGAAATCTTTTCGACATGGAGCACGCAAGTGCAAGGAGTTGAACCGTGAAACATTCCCGTTGGTTGAATGGTGCCGTTGCGGTGGTTGCCCTGGGTTTGGGCGCGGCTTTTCCGTCCTGGGCGGCAGAGACCGCGGCAGCCAAGACATCTGTGGCGACTGAGCAGCAGCAAGCGCTGGTCAACATCAACACCGCAAGTGCCGAGCAGCTGGCCACAGGTTTGGTGGGCGTTGGCCCCGCCAAAGCCCAGGCTATCGTGGCGTACCGGGAGGCAAACGGACCCTTCACCGACAAGACGCAGTTGTTGGAAGTGAAGGGAATCGGGCAGGCGATCTTCGACAAGAACCAGAGCAAGATCGGCCTGTAACCGAAGTGTCGGATGAACCGCGCCCTGCGGGGCGCGGTTCAGTCCGTCAACACGCTGTTCAGTCGGTCAAAACGCGGTTTAATCCGTCAACCCGAAGCGGTGTTCGGGATCCCGGCTATTTTTGCAATCCGCTCCAGCGGCATTGCGCCAAAGCGAATCGAAGAATTTGGCTCCGCCTGCTGGGCTCGAACCAGCGACCCAATGATTAACAGTCATTTGCTCTACCGACTGAGCTAAGGCGGAACGGTTGGGTGCGTAATCATATGAGTGGTTCCCCGAGTCGTCAACTCGGCCGTGGCTATTTCGGCCGTGGCTATTCAACCGTCGCCTTGATTCCACTGTAACCAAGATCGCGCCTGGCCGGGTCGGTTCTGACTGATTTTTGTGGTTGGCCTGCGTGAGCGGTTGTTCTCGCGCGGCTGCTCCGGACCCTGGCATGGCAGATGTGGGCGATGACGCCTGCAGCGCGGATAGCACCCGATTGCCGCCGTCCGCAGCCTGGCTTGATAGACTGGCGACCTGATTGGTGCCGACGGAGACACGGCGTGACAGATTCCTCCGCGGACACTGCAAGAGCCGCTGTTACTCAGCACGATGTCACCGAGCGCAACGCGGGCCAGCGCATCGACAATTTCCTGCTGACCCTGCTTAAGGGCGTGCCGCGTTCGCGGATCTATCGACTGTTGCGCAAAGGCGAAGTGCGGGTCAACAACAAACGGACCAAGCCGGAATATCGTCTGTGCATTGGCGATCGGGTCCGGCTGCCCCCCATCCGCGATGCGGTCGCACCGGCTCCGGTCCAGGTCTCGCAGTCCTTGCGCGAGGATCTGGAAGCGCGCGTGGTGGCGCGGGGCAACGGCTGGCTGGTGATCGACAAGCCATCGGGCCTCGCCGTGCATGGGGGCAGTGGTTTGACGCTCGGTGTCATCGAGGCGCTGCGCAAGGCTTGGCCGGAGGAAAATCTCGATCTCGTCCACCGGCTTGATCGCGAGACCTCGGGCTGCCTGTTGATCGCGAGCAGCCGTGCCGCCTTGGTTGCCCTGCAAGCGCAGATGCGTGACCGTGGGATCGACAAGCGCTACTGGGTGCTGGTCAAGGGCCGCTGGCCGCGCGAGTTGCGTGAGGTCAACGCACCGCTGCGCAAGAACACGCTGAGTTCCGGGGAGCGCATGGTGCGTGCCGACGTGGAAGGCAGGCCCGCGATCACGCATTTCAAGGTCGAGCGCCAACTGCCTGGGCATACCCTGCTGGAGGCGCGCCTCGATACCGGAAGGACGCATCAGATCCGGGTGCATTGTCAATTGATGGGACACCCGGTGGCCGGCGACGCGAAGTACGGGGATCCGGAGACGAATCGCGCGCTGCGTGGCCTGGGGTTGCGGCGATTGTTTCTGCACGCCGCGCTGCTGGCGTTTGATGATCTGGACGGGCAACGTATCCGCTGTCAGACGCCGCTGCCGGAAGATCTCGAGCGGCTGGTCGCGCGGCTGGCCGGGGCGGGTTGAAGGCTCTGGGAGTCTGGTCGCGTTTCCGGGGTTCAGAGCGCGGCGACGCCGAGTTCCTGGAGCAGGCGCCGCACGCGAATCAGCGGCAGGCCAATCAGTGCCGTCGGATCGTCGCTGCGGATGGCATCGAACAGGGCGATCCCGAGGCCCTCGGCCTTGAAGCTGCCGGTGCAATCGTAGGGTGTCTCGCGGTGGAGATAGGCCGCGATCTCGACATCCGTGAGGGGGCGAAAGCACACCTCGGTAATGGCCAGATCGTGCAACAGGCGGCCGCTGTCGGTGTCGAGCAGGGTCACCGCAGTATAGAACGCCGCGCTGCGCCCGGAGAGGTACCGCAACTGCTCGCGGGCGGCGTCGAAGTGTCCGGGCTTGCCCAGCAGTATGCCGCTGCATTCGGCGGTCTGGTCCGAGCCGATGACGATGGCGCCGCGCAGTCCAGCGCCAACTGCGCCGGCCTTGGCTGCGGCAAGCCGCCTGGCGAGCGCTGCCGGTTGCTCGCCGCTGGCGGGGGTCTCGTCTACATTGGCGCTGCGCTGGATGAAGGGCAGGCCCAAGCGTGCCAGGAGCATGCCCCGGTAGGGGGATGCGGAGCCGAGAATGATCTGCATCGCCAGGCCGGTTGCGCCAAAAACTCCGACTATGCCCGGTTTTTCTTTGACAGATCAAGACGCTATCCCTAAAATCGCGCCGCGATGACCAGCCCCTCTGCCATGCCGATGCTGCCCAGGTGGGTGGCGGCCCGGAAATTCGCCGCCCGCGGCCAGTGTCTGAGCGGAACGGTGGATGTGCGTGAGCTACCCCGGTTGATGGACGCAGTGCTGGGTGCGAATGCGCCGGTGAGTGTGGCGCTCACCTTCGTCGAGGAAGATGGACCCGAGATCCATGGGCGCGTGGAAGCCCGGGTCACATTGACCTGCGAGCGTTGCCTGGAGCCGATGGAAGTGGCTCTGGTTGCCAGCCCGGCGCTGGGCCTGGTACGCAGCGATAGCGAGGAGGCGGAACTGCCGGAGCGACTCGATCCCTGTTTGTTGCCCGGCGAAGAACTGGATTTGTTCGATCTGGTGGAAGACGAGCTGTTGCTCGCATTGCCCATCGTCGCGAGACACCAGGAAGAATGCCGTCCGTTGCTGCCACTTGAGCCGGCAGCAGCAGACGCCGCCGAAAACCCATTCCGGGTGCTCGAGCGACTCAAGCCGCACCGCTGACCGCGGACAGTGCGGCACCCATCAACTGAAGACGGGCCTCCGCCCGGGAGATCACCATGGCTGTACAACAGGATCGCAAGACCCGCTCCAAACGCGGCATGCGTCGCTCTCACGACGCACTCACCGGCCCGACCCTGTCGGTGGACAGCCTGAGTGGCGAAAAACATCGTCGTCACCACGTGACCGCGGATGGTTTCTACCGGGGACGCAAGGCCATCGCGGTAGACAACGACTGATCGGCACCAGCAATAGTCTCGACCAGAACAGTCTCGACCAGAACGTCTCGACCTGCCCGTGATCATCGCAGTCGACGCGATGGGCGGGGATCAGGGTCCGGTCACCACGGTTCCTGCCGTGGTGGCCTTTCTCAAGCGCCATCCCGACGTGCGCATCTGCCTCTACGGCGATGCCCGTGAATTGCGGATTGCCGGCGACTGCGACGGGCGCCTCAGGGTCGTCGATTGTCACCAGCGCCTCGACGCCGACGAACGTCCCGCCCAGGCGCTGCGCCACAAGCGCGAATCGGGGCTGTGGTACGCGCTGGAGGCGGTCGCCCAAGGCAATGCTTCCGCTTGCGTGAGCGGCGGGGACACCGGCAGTTTGATGGCGATGGCCATCGCCACCATCGGCATGCTGCCCGGTCTTGTACGCCCCGCGATCTGTACCCAGTTGCCGACCGCCCCCGGTGGCCAGGTCGGCTTGCTCGACCTGGGTGCCAACGTCGATTGCAGCGCGGAATTACTGCATCAATTCGCCCGGATGGGCGCAGCGCGCCTGTTGGCCACCGGCCAGGGGATGCCGCCGCGCGTGGCCTTGCTCAACATCGGGGCCGAAGCCGGCAAGGGCAATCGCGCGGTCAAGGCGGCAGCCGCCTTGCTGGAAGCGGATGAAACGCTCCATTACATCGGCTTTGTCGAGGCTGACCAGGTACTGCTCGGTCAGGCGGATCTGGTGGTCTGTGACGGTTTCGTGGGCAATGTCGCATTGAAATCGATCGAGGGAGTGGCGCGGCTGCTGCTCGCACGGCTGCGGCAGAGCGCCGGCAAGAGTCCGTGGCGGCGCTGGCTGTTGCGCCCGCCGTTGCGCTCCGCGCTCAGCTTTCTCGACCCTGCCCAGTACAATGGCGCCTCACTGCTCGGCTTGCGCGGCGTCGTGGTCAAGAGCCACGGCGCGGCGGATGTCGCGGGCTTTGGTCATGCGCTACTTGCGGCGCATACCGAGGCGCAGGGTCGACTGCCGGAAAGGGTCGCCGCGCGCTTGGCGGGGCGCTGCTGAGATCATCGTCATTCGAGGAGTCGCTTTGAGTATCGCTTTCGTTTTCCCCGGGCAGGGGTCGCAAAAAATCGGCATGCTGGCGGATCTGGAGGGGAGTCATTCGCAAGTCCGCGATACCTTCGCCGAGGCTTCCGCCCGGCTTGGCTACGATCTCTGGCAACTGTGCCAGCAGGGCACGGCCGAGGAGATCGGCCTGACCGAGCGCACCCAGCCGCTGCTGTTGACGGCGAGTGTGGCGCTGTGGCGGCTGTGGCAGGAACTCGGCGGCATCCAGCCGACGCTGCTGGCCGGACACAGTCTGGGCGAGTGGTCCGCGCTGGTGTGCGCCGGCGTGGTCGAATTTGCCGATGCGGTGGATCTGGTGCGCAAGCGCGGCGCCTACATGCAGGAGGCGGTGCCGGTCGGCGTTGGTGCCATGGCTGCAGTGATGGGGCTGGATGACGCCGAGATCGAGCGCTGCTGTGCCGCGGTGGCAGGCACCGAGGTGGTGATGCCGGTCAACTACAATGCGCCGGGTCAGGTGGTCATCGCGGGGCATGCGGCCGCGGTGGCGCGTGCCATCGATGCCTGCAAGGCTCTCGGCGCCAAGCGCGCGCTGCCCTTGCCGGTGAGCGCGCCGTTCCACACGCCGCTGATGCGTCCGGCCGCCGAGAGGTTGGCGGCGGACATCGCCGCGACCAGGTTCGCGAAGCCGGCGATTCCGGTGATCCATAACGTTCATGCCCGCACCGAGACCGACCCCGCCGCGATTCAGCGGCTCATGGTCGAGCAGATCTACAGTCCGGTGCGCTGGGTCGATTGCGTCACCGCGCTGGCCGCCGCCGGGGTGACATTGGCGATCGAGTGCGGGGCGGGCAAGGTGCTCGCTGGTCTCAACAAGCGTATTGTCGCCACGCTGGTGACCGCAGCGACCGATGATGGCGAGAGCCTCGCCGCTGCCTTGGCCGCCGCCGGCGGCTGAAGTCTGGCAAACCCGAAACCTTCAGGAACATTACCCATGAGTGTTGCAGGCAAGATCGCCCTGGTCACCGGTGCATCCCGCGGTATTGGCGCCGCGATTGCGGATGCGCTCGGTGCGGCCGGCGCCGTGGTGGTGGGTACCGCAACTACGGCAGAGGGGGCCGAGCGCATAGCCCGGCGTCTGGCCGAGCGTGGTGTCCAGGGTACGGGCATGGCGCTCGACGTGCGCGATGCCGAGGCGGTGGCAGGGATGCTCGAGGCCATCGAGCAGCAATATGGCGCGCCCCTGATACTGGTCAACAATGCCGGCATCACCCGCGACAACCTGCTGTTGCGCATGAAGGAAGACGAATGGACTGACGTCGTCGAGACCAACCTGGGTGCGGTATATCGGCTGAGCAAGGGGTGCGCCCGGGCCATGACTAAGGCACGCTGGGGGCGCATCGTCAACATCGGCTCGGTGGTGGGTCGCATGGGTAACGCCGGACAGGCCAATTACGCCGCCACCAAAGCGGGTGTCGAGGGCTTCGGCCGTTCCCTCGCCCGCGAGCTGGGTTCGCGGGGCATCACCGTCAATACCATCGCGCCGGGCTTCATCGACACCGACATGACCCGGGCATTGCCCGAGACCAACCGGTCGGCCATGCTCGACATGATCCCGCTGGGCCGGTTCGGGAAACCAGAGGAGATTGCCGCCCTGGTGGTATTCCTGGCCGGCGATGGTGGCGCCTACATCACCGGCGAGACCATCCAGATCAATGGCGGCATGTACATGCACTGAGGGGGCGCCGCGCCCGGACGGTTGCGGTTACGCATCTGGGGATTTTCGGTAAAATGCGCGCCGTTACATGCGGAGCGCTCTGGCTCCAACGGCATTGGCCGCCGACCGGGGCCGTTCACATGACACACTGGCACAACAGGAGCGATGGTTAATCATGAGCAACACAAAAGAGCGCGTCATCAAAATGGTCGCCGAACAACTGGGGGTGAAGGAAGAGGACGTCAAGCCCGATTCCTCCTTCATCGACGACCTGGGGGCTGACTCGCTGGATACGGTGGAGCTGATCATGGCTCTCGAAGAGGAGTTCGACACCGAAATCCCGGATGAAGACGCCGAGAAACTGGCTACCGTGCAGGATGCCATCGATTACATCGAGAACAACCTGGGCTGACTCCGCGGGCCTCCTTCCATGATGCCGTCGGCGCTCGCCGGCGGCATTTCTCGTCCGCCGCTGGCGGATGCCTCTGTTAAAGTCCTGGCAAATGGCGGTCGCAGCAATCTTCCCGCATGCGGCTGGTGCCTGTTCGTGATCCCGTGACGCCGTCATGAACGAGCCCTGGTTCGTCAATGGCGTGAGCGCCGCTGTGGTTCCGGTCGACGATCGCGGTTTACACTACGGCCACGGCCTGTTTGAAACCATGCGCCTGTGGTGCGGCGAGATACCGCTGTGGCCGCGCCATCGCGCGCGGCTGCTGCGCGATGCCGCGGTGCTTGGCATCGTGCTCGATCCACCGCGCATCGAGCACGAGCTGTGCCACGCGCTAGCCCATTGGCCGCGGGACGGGGTGGTCAAGTTGATCGTCACCGCCGGTAGCGGGGGTGCCGGCTACCGCGGCGGGACGGCGCCTGCCCTTAGCCTGCTGGGCTATCGCCCGGTGCCCCCGCCACGGGCGTCATTGCGCGTGCGCTGCTGCGCCCATCGGTTGTCGCACAATCCCGTGCTTGCGGGCATCAAGCATCTCAATCGCCTGGACCAGGTGCTGGCCGCACGGGAGCTGCCACCCGCTGGCGAAGGGTTGTTGTGCGATCACCTGGATAATGTCGTCGAAGGGCTATCGGGCAATCTCTTTGTGAAAGTCGCGACCGGCTGGTGTACGCCGACGCTGATCGGCAGCGGCGTGCGCGGCGTGATGCGTGAACTTCTGCTCGAGGAGATCTTTCCGGCGCTCGGCATCGCGGTGACTGAGCGGGCCATCGCCCCTGCCGAGCTGGCCACGGCGGCGGCGATGCTGCTGTGCAATGCGGTGCGCGGTGCCGAGCCGATTGCGGTGCTCGAAGCACCGAACCGCACCTTCGATATCGCGCCGGCGCAGGCGGTGCGCCGAGAGCTGGAGCGCCGCTGGCCGTGTTTTGCAAGCTGACTAGTCGATGCAGGTTGACTGGGCAATGCCGGCTAACCGCACTGCGCAAGCTGCTGATCGCGTTCGCGACACTGGTGATTGTGCTGGTCACCGCGCTGGCCTGGGTGCGCCACCAGCTGCACGCGCCGCTGGGGGTGCCGGCCGCGGGCGCGGTGCTGGTCGTAGAGCGGGGCGAAACCCTGTCGGGGGTGGCCGCGCGCTTGCGTGCCGAGGGCTATCTCGGGTCGTCGTTGCCGCTGCGCTCGTATGTGCGCTACAGCGGCCGATCCGCGATACGCGCCGGCGAATACCGGCTGATCGCCGGGCAATCCGTGCTCGATCTCCTCGCCCGCCTGGAACGTGGCGACGTGATTCGTCACGGCATCACCTTTCCCGAGGGTTGGACGCTTGCGCAGTGGCGTGCCGCGCTTGCGGGCGAGCCCCGCCTGCGCCAGGTTGCGGGCGATCTCGATCCCGCGGCACTCGCTGCCGCGTTGGGCATCGAGCAGACCAATCCGGAGGGTTGGTTTTCGCCCAATACCTATTTCTTCGTGGCGGGCGACAGCGATCGGGATTTGCTGGCGCGCGCGCATCGGCGCCAGACCGAGATGCTCGCGGCGCTGTGGGCGCAACGAGCGGATGGTCTTCCTTATGCCGATGCCTACCAGGCGTTGATTCTCGCTTCCCTGGTGGAAAAGGAGACCGCGCTCACGGCCGAGCGCGCCCGGATCGCCGGCGTTTTCGTGCGCCGGCTGCGCCTGGGCATGCGCCTGCAGACCGATCCATCCGTCATCTACGGGCTGGGTTCGCGTTATCGCGGCGACCTGACTCGCGCCCATCTGAGCGAAGCCACGGACTACAACACCTACGTCATTGCCGGCTTGCCGCCGACGCCGATTGCCAATCCCGGCGATGGCGCGCTGCGCGCGGCGTTGGCGCCGGCAGCCGGGAGCGCGCTCTATTTCGTCGCCCGCGGTGACGGCAGCCACCAGTTTTCCGCTACGCTGGACGCGCACAACGCCGCGGTGCGGCGCTTTCAGCTGCACCCGCGCGCCGATTACCGCACCGCGCCCGAACCGGAGGCCAAGACCCAGTGACCGCCCGCTTCATCACCCTGGAAGGCGGCGAGGGCGCCGGCAAGAGCACCAGCCTGGCGGTGATCGCCGGTTTTCTCGAAGCCCGCGGCATCGCCCATCTGGTCACCCGCGAGCCCGGGGGAACCGCGCTCGGCGAGGCCGTGCGCGCGTTGCTGCTGGGGGAGGCAGAGCAGGGCGTCGACCCGCTCGCCGAGCTGCTGCTGATCTTCGCCGCCCGTGCCCAGCATCTGGCGCAGGTGATTCGGCCGGCATTGGCCACGGGGGTGTGGGTGGTCTGCGACCGTTTCACCGATGCGTCCTATGCCTATCAGGGCGCGGGTCGCCAACTGGGAGATGCACCGGTGGCCGCACTGGAACAGCTGGTGCATGGTGAATTGCACCCCGACCTGACCCTGATCCTCGATCTCGATCCTCGCGTGGGCCTGGCGCGGATCGGTGGCCGTGGCCCGCTGGATCGCTTCGAGCGCGAGCAGCTCGCGTTTTTCGAGCGCGTCCGCGTCGAGTATCGGCAGCGCGCCACGGCCGACCCCGGCCGGTGTCGGCTGATCGATGCCGAGCGGGCGCCGGAGCAGGTTGGCCAGGCGGTTATCGCCCAGCTGGAAAGACTGGCGATCGCCCATGGGTGCTGAAAGCTGGCCGCTGCCCTGGCAGCAGGCGCAGTGGGCGGGGCTGGTCGAGTCCCGGGCCAACGGGCAGCTGCCTCATGCGTTGCTGTTGGCGGGCCCGTCGGGGACGGGCAAGGCCGGGTTTGCGGCGCACTTTGCGCAGCTGGTGTTGTGTGCGTCCCCGGGCAGCCAACCCTGTGGCCAATGCCGCCATTGCCACCTGGTTGCTGCAGGTAGTCATCCCGATCTCGTGCGGGTGCAGCCGCTGGAGTCGAGCAAGGCGATCCGCATCGATCAGATTCGCGAACTGCGGGAGTTCTGCGCGGGCCGCCCCCATCAGGCCGGTTGGCGGGTGATCCTGATCGAGCCAGCCGAGGCGCTCAACAACAATGCCGCCAATGCCTTGCTGAAGACCCTGGAGGAGCCGGGGAGCGACACCCTGCTGATGTTGGTCGCCCACGAGCCGAGCCGCTTGCCGGCGACCGTCCGCAGTCGCTGCCGGTCGTTGCGCTTCCCCGCGCCGGAACCGGCCCTGGCCCTCGCCTGGCTGCGCGACCGCCTGCCGGAGGCCGATCCCGAGCCGCTGCTGCGCGCTGCCGGAGGGCGGCCATTGCGGGCACTGGCATTGGCCGATCCGGGCGCCGCGGCACAGGTGGCGCGGTTGCGTGAACTGGCGATAGCGGTCGCGGCGGGCTCGGTGGCGCCAGCGGCGGCGGCGGCGGAAAGTGCCCGGTTCGATTGGATGCTGGCCGCAGACACTTTGACCGCCCTGCTCGTCGAGGAGGTAAAGGCAGCGGTTACGGCGGGCAAACCGCCCGTGCCGGCGCAGTTCGATTGTTTCGACGCGCTGATCGACAGGCGCCGAGTGCTCGCCGTCAGCCCCAACCTGAATGCCGAGCTGCTGTGGAATGGCTTGTGGCTGGAATGGCGGCGCGCGGCCGCCGTGGCAGGTGGCTGAGCACGCGCGGAGTGTGCCAGAAGGCGAAGGGCGCCAGGAGGCGATGGGTGTCAGCAGACGGAGGGTGCCAAGAGGCGGAGCGTACCAAGAGGCGGAGCGTACGACGAATGTGCTAGGCTCGCCGCGGGACTGGGCGCTCGCAGACGGCGGCAGCGGCCCGGTACAGTGTCAGTCAATCGGTGAGACCCAACAGATGCGAATCGCGGGCGGTACCCTGCGCAACGGAATCCTCAATCTCGCGCTGAAGGACGTCAACGAAATCTACGCCAGCTTCATGCCGTTCGTCGAAAACGGCGGACTGTTCATTCGCACCAGCAAGGGTTACAGCCTGGGTGATCAGGTATTCGTGCTGCTCGATCTGGTCGATGAGCCGGAGAAGATCCCGCTTACCGGAGAAGTCGTCTGGATCAACCCGATCGGCAGTGGTTCGCGACCCCAGGGCATCGGCATCCGCCTCGGCGGCGAATACGGAGAGGTGGTGACCAAGCTCGAGAACCATCTCGCCGGGTTGGCGAACATCGATCGCTTTTCCCACACGATTTGAGCGGTCCGTGCTGATCGACTCCCATTGCCATCCTGATCGGCTGGATCTGTCCGCCTACGGCGGCTCGCTCGATGCGCTGTTGTCCGACGCACGCAATGCCGGCCTCACCGCGCTGCTGGCGGTGGGCATCGACCTTGATTCCTCCCGTGCAATGATCCGCCTCGCTCAGCGGCACGCCGGCATCTTTGCCAGCGTTGGCGTCCATCCGCTGCAACCGGGACCGATTCCGCTGCCCGACGAAGATCAATTGCTGGAGCTGGGTGCCCAGCCGGGGGTGGTTGCCATCGGCGAAACCGGCATCGATGGCCACTATGACCGCGACAATCTCGAGTGGCAGCGCGAGAGCTTTCGGCGCCACGCGCGGGTCGCCAAGCGGCTGGGCAAGCCGCTGGTGGTGCATACCCGCGATGCGCGCGCCGAGACGCTGGCATTGTTGCGCGAGGAAGCCGACCCCGAGGTGGGCGGCGTGCTGCACTGTTTTACCGAGGATTGGGCCACCGCGAGTGCCGGCCTCGACCTGGGTTTCTACATTTCATTTTCCGGCATCGTGACCTTTCGCAATGCTGCCGCGCTGCGCGAGGTGGCCGCGCGGGTGCCGCTGGATCGTCTATTGGTGGAAACCGATGCGCCCTGGCTGGCGCCGGTGCCCTATCGCGGCAAGACCAACCGCCCCCAGTATGTCGCCGCGGTGGCGCGCTGCATCGCCGGGCTGCGCGAGCTCGACGAAACCGCATTCAACGCCCAGGTGGCGGCGAATTTTTCGCGTCTTTTCAAGATTTCCGTGGAGCAGGGCTAGATGGCCGGTATCGAAGCCCGCATTGGCGCCATGCTCGCGCTGCAGGACGAGGTCAACGCGCGCATTCATCCGGCCTGGCGCACCCAGGGACGCCCCTGGTATCGCGCCATCTGGGTGGAGTGCGCGGAGCTGCTCGATCACCACGGCTGGAAATGGTGGAAGCAGCAAACCCCGGACCGCGACCAGGTGCAGCTCGAACTGATCGACATCTGGCATTTCGGCCTGAGCGCGTTGTTGGCAAGGGAGGTGCCGGCGGCGGCCATTGCCGATGCGTTGGCCGCGGACGCGGGTGCGCCGGGAGAGCGCGACGCCGAGGCATTCCGCTGCGCGGTCGAGGCCTTCGCGGCCACTACCCTGAGCACCAGGGACTTCGATCTGGCGGGATTTGCCGTCTTGCTGCGCTTGGCCGGCCTGGATGTCGCGACACTCTACCGCGGCTATGTGGGCAAGAACGTGCTCAACCGTTTCCGCCAGGATCGCGGGTATCGGGACGGCAGCTACCGCAAGCACTGGGGTGGTCGCGAGGACAACGAATGGCTGGTGATGCTGTGCGCCGACCTGGACCCGGACAGCGCGGATTTCGCCACCGATCTCTATGCCGCGCTGGATGCCTGCTATGGGTCTGGCATGGATGTCCGCGGGTGAAATCGCAACCGCGATCCGTATAATCGGCGACCTCGTCGGGTCCTGCCCCGATCGTCCTTCGTCCGCAAGCCATCACCAAGGAGACCCGTCTCGTGAAAGCACCCGTTCGCGTTGCCGTCACCGGCGCAGCCGGCCAGATCAGCTACTCGCTGTTGTTCCGCATCGCGGCCGGAGAGATGCTCGGGCCCGATCAACCGGTGATCCTGCAACTGCTCGAGATCACCCCGGCGCTGCCGGCGCTGGCCGGCGTGGCGATGGAGCTCGACGACTGTGCCTTTCCGCTGCTCGCCGGGATCGTCCAGACCGACGACCCCAATGTCGCCTTCCGCGATGCCGACTACGCGCTGCTGGTCGGCGCTCGTCCGCGCGGGCCGGGCATGGAGCGCAAGGATCTGCTGGAAGCCAACGCCAACATCTTCTCGGTACAGGGCAAGGCGATCAACGCGCACGCCAGCCGCAACATCAAGGTGCTGGTGGTGGGCAACCCGGCCAACACCAACGCCCTGATCGCGCAACGCAATGCGCCCGATATCGATCCCCGCCAGTTCACCGCCATGACCCGTCTGGACCACAACCGGGCGCTGACCCAGCTGGCGGTCAAGACTGGCACCACGGTCAACGACGTGCGCAGGATGATCATCTGGGGCAACCACTCCGCGACCCAGTACCCCGATCTGCACCATGCCCTGGTCAAGGGCCGCGCGGCGTTGGAACTGGTCGAGCGCGCCTGGTTCGAGAACGAGCTGATTCCGGTGGTACAGCAGCGCGGCGCCGCGGTGATCAAGGCGCGCGGGGCCTCCAGTGCCGCCTCCGCGGCCAATGCCGCCATTGCCCACGTGCGTTCCTGGGCGCTGGGTACGGCGGCGGACGACTGGGTCAGCATGGGCGTGTACAGCGACGGCAGCTACGGCATTCCCGAGGGGCTGATCTACTCGTTCCCGTGCGTCTGCGCCAACGGCGACTGGCGCATCGTGACCGGGCTTTCGGTCAGCGAGTTCTCGCGCGGGAAAATGACCGAGACCGCCACCGAGCTCGGCGAAGAGCGCGATGCGGTGAGCCATCTGCTGCCTTGAGCGGCGCGGCGTGAGGCGGGTGACACCATGACCTTTCCCAAGCTCGGCAACCTGGCGCCGACGTTCTCCCTGCCCAATCAGCGCGGCGAGACTGTGGCGCTCAAGGACTTCTGCGAGCGCAAGGTGGTGGTGCTGTACTTTTACCCCAAGGCGATGACGCCGGGGTGCACCGTGCAGGCCTGTGGATTGCGTGACACTGGCGCCGAATACGCCGCGCTGGATACGGTAGTGCTCGGCGTCAGTCCCGATCCGGTGGCGCGGCTGGTGAAGTTCGCCGAGCGCGACCGGCTCGACTTCGATCTGCTGTCCGATGTCGATCATGCGGTCGCCGAGCGCTATGGCGTCTGGGGCCTGAAGAAATTCATGGGCCGGGAGTTCATGGGCATCCGGCGCACCACCTTCGTCATCGGCCGCGACGGGCGCCTGCGCCAGATATTCGACAAGGTCAGGACCGCGAGCCATCATCAGGACGTGCTGGCGTGGCTGCGCAGCAACCCCGGTTGATCGCTGGCACGGCATTGATTCCGGGCACTTACCCGATCTTTTTGAGAGGATTCCTCATGTCATTGTTGATACCTTCCGCCTGGGCCCAGTCCGGGCCCGCCGCCGAACCCAATCCACTGTTTACGTTGCTGCTGTTCGGCGGCCTGTTCGTATTCATGTATTTCGTGGTGATCCGTCCCCAGCAGAAGCGGCGCAAGGAGCACGCCAAGCTGGTGGCCGGTCTCGGCAAGGGCGATGAAGTGGTCACCACCGCGGGTATTCTCGGGCGCATCAACCGCATCGAGGGCAATTTCGTGGTGCTTGAAGTCGCCGACAAGGTGGAGCTGAAATTCCAGCGGGAAGCTGTGCACGCGGTGTTGCCGAAGGGCACTCTGAAAGCAATCTGATCTCGGACCGGGCGGATGGCCATCGTCTATCCACCACGGCTGCCCCTGGCGCGCCTGCCCACCCCGCTGGAACCCCTGGACCGCCTGAGCGCCCTGCTGGGTGGTCCGCGCATCTGGGTCAAGCGCGACGATCTCACCGGCTGTGCCACCACCGGAAACAAGGTCCGCAAGCTCGAATTCACCCTGGCCCGTGCACGGGCTGCCGGTGCCGATACCCTGATTACCGCCGGCGGGCTCCAGTCCAACCATTGTCGCGCCACGGCGTTGCTCGGTGCCCGGCTGGGCATGCGGGTACACCTGCTGCTGCGCGAGGAGGGCGACCTGACGCCGCCGCCGCGTGGCAATCTGCTGCTCGACCTGCTGGCGGGCGCGGTGGTATCGCGATACGACAAGGCCCATTACCGCGCCCATCTTCCGGAGCTCTACGACACCTGGTGCGCGCACTATCGCGAGCGCGGCGCGCATCCCTGGCCAATCGCGGTCGGCGCCAGCGATGGCACTGGGGTGTGGGGCTACGTGGGTTGCGCGGCCGAACTTGCCGAAGATTTCCGCGACGCCGGGATTCGTCCCGGGGCCATCGTCCACGCCACGGGCTCGGGCGGCACCCAGGCAGGGCTCACCGCCGGTGCGGAGCTCTACGGGCTCGGTTGCCCGGTGATCGGCATGGCGGTTTGTGACGATGCCGCCTATTTCCAGGCCAAGGTGAGGGCCGATCTGCGTGACTGGGCCGAGCGCTATCGGCCACCCCTGGACGTAGAGCGCCTTGTCATCCGGGTCAACGACCGCTACATCGGGCCGGGCTATGGGAGTGCCGGGCCGGAAGTCTTCGCCACCATTCGCCAGCTCGCCCGGGAGGAAGGCCTGATCCTGGACCCGGTCTATACCGGCAAGGCCTTTCATGGCCTCCTGGAAGAGATTCGCGCGGGAGCCTTTGCCGGCACCTCCGATCTCGTCTTCATCCATACCGGCGGCCTCTTTGGACTGTTCGCACAGAGCGGGCAGCTCGGTTTGTAAGCAGGTCGGGCGAAGGCCCTTTCACGCATTGATGATGCGGTCTCGCCGCGCCTGGATCGGTAGCGCGCCGTAGGTCGGTTCGCCGTGGGTCAGCTGGCCCTGGGTCGGTTCGCCGCGGATCATCCGCGGCTTGGCTATACTTCCGGCGGTTGCAGGAAAAAACGGTCCCCGCGCATGAATCTGGCCGACAAACTGGTGATCGCGATCTCGTCACGAGTCCTGTTCGATCTGCGGGAAAGCCACGAGATTTATGAAAATCAAGGAATTGGCGCCTATTCACGATACCAGATCGAGCATGAAGATCAGGTGTTGGCGCCGGGCGAAGCCTTTCCCCTGGTCAGAAAGCTGCTGCGCATCAACGACCAGCTGCCGGAAGGCAAGGGCGTCGAGATCGTGCTGCTGTCGCGCAATTCGGCCGACACCGGACTGCGGATCTTCAATTCGATCGAGCACCATGGACTGCCGATCACCCGCGCGGTGTTCTGCGGGGGGCGCAGTCCCTACCGCTACGTTGGCGCCTTCGGTTGCCACCTGTTCCTTTCCACCCATGGCGATGACGTGCGCAGCGCGCTGGAGCACGGCTTTGCGGCGGCAACCCTGCTGCCCTCGACGCGGGTGCAGAGCGATGGTGACGAAGTGCGCTTTGCCTTTGACGGCGACGCCGTGCTGTTTTCCGATGAAGCCGAACGCGTCTATCAGGCCCAGGGGCTAGCGGCCTTTGCGGCGAGCGAGAAGGCCGCAGCGCGCGATCCCCTGAGCGGAGGCCCGTTCAAGAATTTCCTCCTGGCCCTGCATCGGTTGCAGGCGGAGTTTCCACCGGGCACCGGGCCGATCCGCACCGCGCTGGTCACCGCCCGGTCGGCGCCGGCCCACCAGCGCGTGGTGCTGACCCTGCGCGACTGGAAGATACGCATCGACGAATCCCTGTTTCTGGGTGGGCTCGACAAGGGCGAGTTCCTGCGCGCCTACGGCGCCGACGTGTTCTTCGACGATCAGCAGCGCCACTGCGAGTCGGCCAGCGAACACGTCGCCACCGGTCATGTGCCCCACGGCGTAGTCAACGAGGGCGCGGTCAACGAGGGGTAGCAGTCAACGAGGGCGCGGTCAACGGGGGGGATAGTAGTCAACGAGGGGGCGGTCAACGAGGGCATGGCCAACGCGGATCGCGCCGGCGCGGTTGATGTGCAAGCGCCCACCGCGGCGCGCAGCTCAAGGAGCGCTGTTTCCGTACCGGTATGTCGGTAGCGGTATGCCGGTAGCGGTATGCTTGAAGGGAATATGGCGCTGTGTTTTTATGCGGTCGACCTTGAGTCAGCGAGTGAGGCCGCATGAAGCTCCAGCAGTTGCGCTATATCTGGGAAGTCGCCCACCACGAACTCAATGTGTCGGCCACGGCGCAGAGCCTGTACACCTCCCAACCGGGAATCAGCAAGCAGATCCGCCTGCTCGAGGACGAGCTCGGCGTGCAGATCTTCGCGCGCAGTGGCAAACACCTCACGCGGGTTACCCCGGCGGGGCAGGAGGTGTTGCGCGTCGCCGGCGAGATCCTGGCGCGCGTCGAGACCATCAAGCAGCTCGCCCAGGAGTTCAGCGCGCCCGATCACGGCAGCCTGTCGATCGCCACCACCCATACCCAGGCGCGCTATGCGTTGCCGCGGGTGATCGGGAAATTCATCGCCAAGTACCCCAACGTGTCCCTGCACATGCATCAGGGCACGCCCCTGCAGATTTCGGAGAAAGCCTCGGAGGGCAGCGTCGATTTCGCCATCGCCACCGAGGCGCTGGAGCTGTTCGGCAACCTGCTGATGATGCCCTGCTACCGGTGGAACCGCTGCATTCTCGTGCCACGCGACCACCCGCTGTGCCAGCTGTCCCGGTTGCGGCTGGAGGACGTGGCCGAGCATCCCATCGTCACCTATGTATTTGGCTTCACCGGCCGCTCGCGCCTGGACGAGGCGTTCCGTGCGCGCAATCTGGAGCCGCGCGTGGTGTTCACCGCGACCGATGCGGACGTCATCAAGACCTATGTGCGTCTGGGGCTTGGCATCGGCATCGTCGCCCACATGGCCCACGATCCGAGCCAGGACGCCGATCTGGTGGCGCTGGACGCCGACCATCTGTTTGCCTCCAGCGTGACCAGCATCGGTTTTCGCCGCGGCACCTTCCTGCGCGGTTTCATGTATGACTTCATCGAGGGTTTCGCCCCGCACCTGACGCGGGAGGTGGTCGATCACGCCTGTGCCTTGGGCACCCGCGAGGAAGTCGAGGCCTATTTCGCCGGTTTCGAGTTGCCGCTGCACTGAGCCCACATGCAACGCCGCAAGGGGTGCGCCGCAGGCCGGGGTGCTGACCCGGGATGCCTTCGGGCTGATCATCAGGTAAAAACCAAAGGCCCCGCAGTTGCGGGGCCTTTGTCGTCTGGAGCCTAGGTTTTTTCCGGCGGCTCAGGATTCGATGTTCACCGCGTGCAGCCCGCATTCCTTCTTGGTGGCTTCCTCCCACCACCAGCGGCCCTCGCGCTCGTGCTGGCCGGGCCCGACTGGACGGGTGCAGGGTTCGCAGCCGATGCTGACGAAGCCGCGGTCGTGGAGTTCGTTGTAGGGCACGCCGTTGTCGCGGATGTAGCCCCAGACCTGCTGCGAGGACCAGTTGGCCAGCGGGTTGAACTTGGTCAGGCTGCCGCCGGTACGGGCGAAGGCCTTGTCGTCCTGGATCACCGGGATTTCGGCGCGGGTGTTGGGGCTCTGGTCCTTGCGCTGGCCGGTGATCCAGGCGTCCAGGGTGGCGAGCTTGCGCCGCAGCGGGGCGATCTTGCGGATTCCGCAGCACTCCTTGTGGTCGTCCTTGAAGAAGCTGAACAGACCCTTTTCTCGCACCAGGGCTTCGACGGCGGCAGCCTCCGGCAGCATCAGCTCGATGGCGAGGCCATAGTGCTCGCGCACCCGGTCGATGAAGCGGTAGGTCTCGGGATGCAGGCGGCCGGTATCGAGGGAGAATACCCGGATGTCCTTGCGGATCCGGAAGGCCATGTCCACCAGCACCACGTCTTCGGCGCCGCTGAAGGAGATGGCGATGTTGTCGAACTCTCGCAGCGCGTAGGCGAGGATCTCCTGCGGCGATTGGCTGGAGAGACTGGCGTCGATATCGACGAGATTGAGTGCCTGGCTACCCATGGTCCGGTTCCGATGCTGGATTCGTGAGGCAGCCTAGCAAAGCCACGATTTCCGGAAAAAGAATAAAGCGTCATATTTTTATAAGCCAAAACGCTGTGTGAGGCTCAGGGCGCTGGTGCTACTGCCGGCGCGAGGTGGCGGCATCATCCGGTGATGACCCGCCGAGATAGCGCACCGCCAGGATGGTCAGGTCATCGGACGGCTCTGCGCCGGCCACGAATTCCCGTACCGCGGCGCTCACCCGCTCGACCATGGCCGCTGCACAGGTAACCCCCTGGCTGTCGACCACCTCCAGCAAGCGCGCTTCGCCGAATTGTTCCGTTGCCGCATTCTCGGCCTCGGTGATGCCGTCGGTGTAGAGGATAAGCATGTCCCCGGGGCAGAGATCGCGCGTTGCCGGTTCATAGCGGGCACCGGGATCGATGCCCACCAGGATTCCCCGAGGCTGGGGGAGATACCGGAACCCCGGCACGCCTGCCCCGAACAGGGGGCGATTGTGGCCGCCGTTGACGTAGTCGAGGCGGCCGCGGCGCAGGTCGATCACGCAGATCATCAGGGTCACGAACATGCACAGCGGGTTGTCCTGGCTGAGTGCCAGGTTGAGTGTCTGGATCGCACCCAGGACATCGCGGCCGTTCAGCATTTCGTTGCGCAGCAGGGTCATGGTTCGCACCATGAACAGCGCCGCCGGAATGCCCTTGCCGGCGACGTCGCCGACGGCGAGACAAACGCGATCGGCGTCGAGCGCGAAGGCATCGAAAAAATCGCCGCCCACCTCCTTGGCCGGGGTCATCAGGCCCTGGACGTCGATTGCAGCCATGCCCGGGAACAGGGGAGGGCGGGGCAGCATGCCGGCCTGCAGATCCCGGGCGACGCGCAATTCCTTCTGCAGGTGTTCCAGGCGCAGATTTTCCTCCAGCGATTTCTGCATGGCGGCGTTGCGCGAGCGCAGCCGGGTGGCGATCTGGCGGAGCAGGTTGCGCGCGGCGCCGGGCACCCGCAGCAGATCTGCCCACAGCAGCGCTTCGGGTATCGCGATCACCAGGCTGTTCCGGGCTGCTGAAACCCATGCGGTGGGAGGCATCCCGTCGATGATCGAGACCTCGCCAGCGAACTCTCCGGCGTCGATCCGGAAGCCCTTGTCGGAGGCCAGGGATTCGAGGTGCACGATCAGCTGACCGGACACCAGCAGGTACATGTGGCGATTGTCTTCGCCGGGGGACAGCAGCACCGCGCCGGGTGCCAGCTCCCGATATTCGCAGCGCAGCAGCAGGGGTTCGAGCAGGGCGAAGGGGAGGCCCGCAAACAATGGCAGCGTGGCGAGTTGGGCCCGGTGGCGGGCGATGAATGCTTCGGGTGCCAGCGGCATGCCCGGGCCGGCGGGGGTGGCTGGATCCATCAAGGGTATTACCGATCTCGGGTTTATTGTCTGGTCGGGACTGCTGTTTGGTCAGGTCTAGTGCTCGGTCAGGACTACTGCTCGGTAAGGACTACTGCTTGGTCAGGACTACCCGCAGGCGGTTGGTTTGCCCGACCCGCGCGTAGTCCCGGGCCGCGCTGAACGCCACGATCAGCGGGATGCCCCGGCCGCCCAGGGAAGCGGTCTCCAGCGACGAATTGTCCGGGCCATGGGTTTCGGCAAAGGGATCGAAGGCGATGCCGTCGTCGCAGATTTCCAGGGTCACGTGCTCGGGGTGATCTTCCAGCCGCAGGTGGATGTGATGCAGCCCGGGATCGGGGTAGGCGTAGCTGATGATATTGGGCAGCGCCTCGTTCAGGACCAGATCCAGCTTGAAGATGGCGCGGTCAGGCCAGCCGAAGTGCGCGGCGGCCTGCTCCAGCCATTCTGCCACCCGAAGCAGTTCGCCGACCTCGTTGGCGACGGTCAGGTGGTCCGGAACAGTGGCGGCCGGTTGGCTGTCGGCAGGCATGGCAAGACCCGCGCCGCTCACCGGCCGGTGATTTCGCGCAGGATGCTCAGGGCCTCGTGCAGGTCGTCCTGAACCGGGATCAGGTTCGACAGCCCGGAAGTGTCGAGGACTTCCCGGACATTGGGCTGGGGCTTGTAGAGCACCAGCCTGCCGCCGCGTGCGTTGACACCCTTGGCGGTGGCCAGCAGGGTGCGCATGCCGAGCGAGGCGAGAAAAGTCACTTCCGAGAGGTCGACCAGAATGGCCCCCCCGGAGATCGCGGTCAGGGCGGTGAAGCGCACCTCGATGGCCTGGGCGCCCAGGATGTCCAGGCGGCCGTTCAGCTGCACCTGGACGACGCCGCTGTCCAGGGTTTCGGTGCGGACTTGCATGGTCGCGATCTCCAATTGTGGTAGCGGGGTGACCCCTGCCGCCAGGCGGGCATGGCGCGCTTTCGGGTCAGTGCCCTGGCCAGGGCCGACGGTCCAGCTTAGGAAGCGGGGATGACGGTTTTGTGACGTGGACGCCGCCGGCGGCAGGGCGCTGGATGCGCTCAGCCGGTGTGCAAAGCAAGCTCAGCCGGTGTGCAAAGCAAGCTCAATCGGTGTGCAAAGCAAGCTCTCCGACCCGCGGCAAGACCGTCTCGATCAGCCGCTGGCTGTGAGCGAGCAGTTCGGCGTCGGTCTCGGCTAGCGGCCGCAGGATGAACTTGGCGATGCCCTCGCGGGCATAGGTGGCGATGGTGGCGAGGATCGCGTCCGCGCCCACCGCGAGCAGATGCTCGAGGCCGGCAGTGGGCGCCGCCCGTTGCAAGCGGCGCAGTTCGCGCTGGCACACGGCATCGTCGCGGGAACCGAAATGCACAAAGAAGCCGGTGCCGTAGTGTTCCGGGTCGATGATGCGGCCGCTGTCCGCGAGTGCGGTGATGATGTGCCGGCGGGCGCGGCCGGCGGCGGCGGGAGATTCGAGGCCGGCCTGCCAGCCGGTACCGAAGCGCACGGTGCGGCGGATCGCCGCTTCGCTGCTGCCGCCTATCCACAGCGGCAGCGGCTGCTGGACCGGTAGCGGGGCGATCACCGCATCGCGGTAGCGGTAATGTTCGCCGTCGGTGCTGACCCGTTCGCCGCGCCACAGCCGGGAGATGATCTCCAGGCCTTCGTCGGTGCGCTGTCCGCGGCCTTTGGTGCCGCGGCCGGTGGCGGCCCATTCCGGGGCGGTATCGGCGCCGATGCCGAAGGCGGGCAGCAGGCGTCCGCCGCTGAGGAAGTCGATGGTGGCGCACTGCTTGGCCAGCACCAGGGGATCGCGCAGGGCGACCGAGGCCACGTTCATGCCGAATTTCAAGCGTCTGGTGGCGCCGGCGATGGCGGCGAGCGCCGTCATGCATTCGAGGAAGGGCTCCTCCGATACCAGGCGGTCGGTCTGCCACAGGGAATCGACGCCGCCCTGCTCGCACAGCTCGACCCAGCGCCAGAAACTGTCGGTGGCCGCGAACGGAAACCGCGCCATCCCCAGTCCCACGCCGATGCCCATGGTGCTGCGAGCCTCGTGTTCAGCGGTGGAAACGGTCGGCGGCAAAGGCCGCGAGCGTGGCCTCCACCGCTTCCGGCGTCGCGCCGGCCAGGGGCGCGATGATCTGGGTGTGGATGCCGGCATCGGCATCGGCGGCGATCCGTGCCCGACATTCGTCGGCGCTGCCGATCACCGCGATCTCGTCCACCAGCAGGTCGCTCAAGGCGGCGGTGGTGCGCACTCGGTCGCGTGCCGCCCAGCCCTGCGCGATCGCTTCGGCGGCTTCGGCATGGCCCGCCCAGGCGAGGAAATGGTTATAGACCGGGTTGGCGTAGTAGGGCGCGAAGGCGGCGCGGAACAGGTCGCGGCCGGCGGCCTTGTCGTCCGTCACCAGCACCATGGCGCGGTTGACGATCTCCACCGCGCGCCAGTCCTTGCCCGCCCGTGCGGCACCGGCGCGGACGTGATCGAGAATGCTCGGCAGTGCGGTGCGTGGCCAGAGGTTGATGATTACGCCGTCGCCGACTTCGGCAGCCGTCTCGATCATTTTCGGGCGCAGGGCGGCGAGGTAGATCGGCGGCGGGTTTTCCAATGGCTCCTGGCGGTAGTTGCGGCTGCGCAGACCGTCCCGATCGAAGGCGGATTTCTCGCCGCGCAGCATCGAACGCACCAGCAGCGCGGTGTTGCGCACGCGGGTCAGCGGCTTGTCGAACGCGACCCCGTGCCAATCGATCATCATGGTCTGGCTGGAGGTGCCCAATCCCAGCACGAAGCGGCCGGGCAGCAATTGCCCGAGGGTGTTGGCGGTGGCCGCGAGCACCGCGGGGGTGCGGGTGAACACCGGCGTCACCGCGACGCCGATGCGCAGGCGCTCGGTGATGCCGGCCAGCGCCGCGGCGGTGGTCAGTGCATCCGGGGCGCCGGCATCGGCGAACCAGGCGTCGTCGTAGCCGGCGGCTTCGGCCCAGCGCACCCGCGCCAGGGTATCGGCGATCCGGGGACCGGCGGGCAGGGTGACGGCGATGCGTTTGCGCAGGGTCATGGCGGGAATCCGTGAAAACCCGAGTCTGGCATTTTGCCGGCCCCGGGCTCAACCGGTAAGCTTGCCCAATCATTGAGGGGGAATCGCGATGGCGGAACTGACGCCGGTCCGCAGTGGCCACGAATTCGACGAGGCGGCGCTGGCCCGCTTCATGACGGCGCATGTCGAGGGTTTCACCGGGCCCTTGCGGGTGCGCCAGTTCGAGGGCGGGCAGAGCAACCCGACCTTCATGCTGGAGGGTGCTTCCGGGCGCTATGTGCTGCGCAAGCAGCCACCGGGACAGCTGCTGCCCTCGGCGCATCAGGTGGATCGCGAATACCGGGCGATGAAGGCGCTGGAGCACACCCAGGTGCCGGTGCCGCGCATGTACGCCTTGTGCGAAGACACCGGCGTGATCGGCACCAAGTTCTACGTCATGGAGGCGATCGAGGGGCGGATCTTCGCGCGGCCCATGATGGAGGAGGCCCCGCGCGAGCAGCGCCGTGCCCTGTGGCGCGATCTGGTGCGGGTGCTGG
>DASUDS010000010.1:0-4327 GCA_036275455.1 Porticoccaceae bacterium | reverse complement strand
CACGGCAGCGCGCCCTACCGGGCGGTGCTCACCCATGGTTTCACCGTGGATGCCCAGGGCCGCAAGATGTCGAAGTCGCTGGGCAACGTGGTCGCGCCCCAGCAGGTCATCAACGAACTCGGCGCCGACGTGCTGCGCCTGTGGGTGGCGGCCACCGATTTCAGCGGCGAGCTGTCGGTGTCCGACGAGATCCTCAAGCGCACCGCGGATTCCTACCGCCGCATCCGCAACACGCTGCGCTATCTGCTCGCCAATCTGGAGGGCTTCGACCCGGCGCGCGACAGCGTGCCCTTCGCCGAGATGCTGCACCTCGATCGCTGGGCGGTGGACCGCACCGCGCAGTTGCAGGACGAGATCACCGCGCGCTACCTGGATTACGGCTTCCACCACATCTACCAGAAGCTGCACCAGTTCTGCGTCGCCGACCTGGGCGGCTTCTACATCGACATCATCAAGGACCGCCAGTACACCTGCCAGCGCGACAGCCTGGCGCGACGCTCGGCGCAGACCGCCCTCTACCAGATCGCCGAGGCGCTGGTGCGCTGGATCGCGCCGATCCTGAGCTTCACCGCCGAGGAAGTCTGGCAGGCCATGCCCGGGGCGCGCGCGGCGTCGGTGCAGCTCGCCGAATGGTTCGAACTGCCGCGGCTGGGCGCCGGCGAGCGGTTCTCGCGCGACGACTGGGCGGAGATCATGCGCGTCAAGGAAGCGGTCAACCGGGAACTGGAAACCCGGCGCAATGCTGGTCTGGTGCGCGGCTCGCTGGAGGCGGAAGTCGAACTCTACGCCGCTGCCGAACTGGCCGCGGTGTTGGCCAAGCTGGGCGACGAACTGCGCTTCGTACTGCTGACTTCGGCGGCGCGGGTGCAGCCGCTGGCCGCGGCGCCGGGCGCGGCCAGCGAAACGGCCATGACCGGGCTGAAGCTCGCGCTGGCGCCGTCGGAACACGCCAAGTGCGTGCGCTGCTGGCACCACCGCGACAGCGTCGGCCAGTGCGCGGAACATCCCGAGCTGTGCGACCGCTGCGTGACCAACGTCGCCGGCGGCGGCGAGCGCCGCGAGGCCGCCTGAGTGACCATGCACCTGGCGGTGTCCGGTTCCCGCGCCTTGCCCAGGGCATGCTGGTGGTACCTGCTGGCGGCGCTGGTGATCCTGCTCGATCAGTGGACCAAGGTGCTCGCCGAAGACCTGCTCCGGTACGGCGAGCCGCGCGTGGTGACGGGATTCTTCAATTTCACCCTGCTCTACAACAAGGGCGCCGCGTTCAGCATGCTCAGCGATGCCGGCGGCTGGCAGCACTGGCTGTTCAGCGTCATCGCCGCGGTGGTGAGCGTGGTGCTGGCGGTCTGGCTGTACCGGCTGCCCCGCACGGCGCGCCTCGAACCCTTCGCCCTGGCGCTGGTGCTCGGCGGTGCCATCGGCAACCTGATCGACCGCCTGCGCCTGGGCCACGTGGTCGACTTCATCCAGCTCCACTACCGCGAGCTGTACTGGCCGGCGTTCAACCTCGCCGATTCCGCCATCACCCTGGGCGCCGGGCTGCTGATCCTGCTGATGCTGCGCCGCAGCGATGACGGAGCCGAAGGTGGGCGCTGAAACGAATGCTGCAACGCTCGCCATCGCCACCGGCGTGGAGGTGACCCTGCATTTCGCCATCGAGCTCGAAGATGGTTCGGTGGTGGACGGCAACTTCGACCGTGCGCCCGCGAGTCTTCGGATTGGCGACGGCACCCTGCCCGAAGGTTTCGAGCGCTGCCTGCTGGGGCTGCGCGCCGGCGACGAGCGCCGCTTCCCGTTGCGGCCCGAGCAGGCCTTCGGGCGCAGCAGCCCGGCCAACGTCATGACCCTGCCACGCCAGCGCTTCGCCGCCGGGCTGAATCTTGAGCCCGGGCTGGTGGTCGATTTCGCGACGCCCGCGGGCAGTCTGCCCGGCGTGGTCCAGGCGGTCGAAGGCGACCGCATCCTGGTCGATTTCAATCATCCGCTGGCCGGGCGCGCACTGATCTTCGCGGTGGCGATCCGCGCCGTGGCGGGAGAGCCCACGCGGTGAAGCTGCGGCTGGCCAATCCGCGAGGCTTCTGTGCCGGGGTGGATCGCGCGATCGAGATCGTCGAGCGCGCGCTGGATCGTTTTGGCGCGCCCATCCATGTGCGCCATGAGGTGGTCCACAACAAGTATGTGGTCGATGGCCTGCGTCGGCGCGGTGCGGTGTTCGTCGAGGAAGTGGATGAAGTGCCCGCGGGCGCGACGCTGATCTTCAGTGCCCACGGCGTATCCCGTGCCGTGCGCGAGGCGGCCGAGCAGCGCGGCTTGCGGGTGTTCGACGCCACCTGTCCGCTGGTCACCAAGGTGCACATCGAGGTCGCCGCCCATGCCCGCGAGGGCCGCGACTGCGTCCTCATCGGCCATCGCGGCCACCCCGAGGTCGAGGGCACCATGGGCCAGTACCAGAGCGCTGGCGGCCGCATCCACCTGGTCGAGGACGAGTCCGACGCCCGCACCCTGCAGGTCGCGCAGCCTGACAACCTTGCCTATGTCACCCAGACCACGCTGTCGATGGACGATACCGCGCGCGTCGTCGCGGTGCTGCGCGAGCGCTTTCCGGCCATCGCCGGGCCGCGCAAGGATGACATCTGCTACGCCACCCAGAATCGCCAGGATGCGGTCAAGCAGCTGGCGCTGGAGTGCCAGCTGGTGCTGGTGGTCGGTTCGCCGAACAGCTCGAACTCCAACCGCCTGCGCGAACTGGCCGAGCGCTGCGGCGCGCGCGCCCATCTGATCGACAGCGCCGCCGAGATCGACCCGGCGTGGCTGGAAGGCGTCGTCGGCGTCGGCGTCACCGCCGGGGCATCGGCGCCGGAGCAACTGGTGCGCGAAGTGGTGATCCGCCTCACCGAACTGGGCGTTGCAGTGGTGACCGAGGATGCCGGTATTCGCGAGGACATCCGCTTTTCGCTACCCGCCGGCTTGCGCTGAGGCACGCACCGGTTTGCGGTGATGACCATCGCCCCAGTCCTGGCCAGAATCCTGGAGATAACCCTGGTCAGAATCCTGGCGATTACCCTGGCCGCAATCGTGGCGATAATCCGGGTGACAATTCAGCAATAAGAAAATGGAGACCCAGAGATGAGCATCAAGGCCTTCGATCACGCCGCGGTTCCGGTCAACGATATGGAGACCATGCTGGCGTTCTACCGCAAGCTGGGTTGCGATATTTCCGAGGACTACGCGCCGATCGTGTATTCGGTGTGTTTCGGCGACAACCGCATCAATTTCCACGCCCCGCAGTTGTGGCGGTCGGCGGAGTTCACCCTGCGCGGCCCGACGGCAAAGCCCGGCTGCGGCGATTTCTGTTTCGTCTGGGCGGGCGGTTCGCCAGCCCTGGCGGCCATGATCGCGGCACTCGATGTCGAGGTGATCACAGGCCCGGTGGAGCGTCAGGGTGGCCGTGCCGGTGGCACCGGCGTCGGCATGAGCACCTACATTCGCGATCCCGACGGCAACCTGCTCGAATTCATCGTCTACCCGGATTCCTGATCTCGCGAGACTGCCTGTTCGGTTCGGTTCGGTTCGGTGCGACGCGGCGCGGCGCGAAAGGCGACCCGTCGAGCGCATCGGGCCAGCGAAGGAGGGGGGGTGACGGGAACTTGCCGGGTACTCGGCGATCACTAGACCTGAAACCCGCGGGTTTCACGTCGGGCGTCTCGGCAGCGCCTCGTGCAGGAGTGCTGGACGCTTCTCCCCCCGACCAACCACAAGACAAGGAGTCTTCCATGGCTGGTGAAAGAAAATCCGTTCTCATCTCCGTACACGCCAAGCTGATCGACCTTCCCGCCGACCAACGCCCCAACACCACGGCCTACGCCTTTTCCGAAGATGGCCAGTTGCTCGCTCAGGCTCCCCTCTCGGAAAAAGGCGAGGCCGAGCTGAAACTGCCCGGCGAGCGCACCGCACGCTTGCGCGTGCTGGTAGGCCCGGCGGCGGATAAGGACCAAGTTTCTTTCGCGGAATTGCTGCGCCGCGGTGCCGAGGAGCAGCGGCTGCGCATCGATCCCGGCACCCTGCGTTACGAGTTGCCGTTCGTGATCTATCCGGATATCTGGCGCTGCTGGCTCAAGGGTCTGTGCTTCGTGCGTGGCACGCTCTACAAGCGGGTGCTGATCGGTGGCGAGTACGAGAATTATCCGGTGTGCAATGCCACCGTCGAGGTGTACGAGGTCGATCCGCTGTGGCTCATCCTGCCCAGGCTGCCCGAAATCGACATCGACCGGCTGCGCGACATCGTGCTCGAGCGCATTCCGCTGCCGATCCCGGAGCCCATTCCCGG
>DASUDS010000009.1:0-2939 GCA_036275455.1 Porticoccaceae bacterium | reverse complement strand
ATAGGAAATCGCCCAACGACCGCGAGCGCGGGCGGGGATACCGGATCGAACCGGTAGCCCCGCTCGGGCTTCGGACGGGCAAAGAATTCGACGAATGGGAGAACAGCAATGACTACCGATACCAGGATCTGTGCCTTGGTGGCGCGAGGGCTCCGGTCAGTTGGCTTCGCCCTGGCGCTGGGTCTGCTGGGGTTGGCGTCGGTCAATGCGAATGCCGCGTCGGTTTGCGGCAAGCGCTATGTGGCCAGCGGCGACTACATTCCCGCTGGGCGGGATATTGGTCAGGCGGACCGATATCCGGAGTTGCTGGTGAGCGACCACCTGCAAATGTATGGCTATTGCGTCTACAACATCGCCAAGGACGGGACCACCTCGTCCGGCATCATCAGCGGCGGCCAGTTGGCCACCACCTGGAACCGCGCGCCCAATCTGATCACCCTGACCGTGGGCGAGCAGAATTCCGGCATCGTGAAAATCATCGACAGCTGTTTTGACAAGGTGAAGGACCATGATTTTACGGGCGCTGCCACCTGCGCGTCCGAAGTGCTGGCCAACAACTCGGCGTGGTCCGGCTTGACCAGCAACCTGACGACGACACTGCAACAGTACCGCACCATGATGAGCGGTCGGCCGAGTTTGGTGGTGGCGGTGCTGAATTACCCCAATCCGTATCCGAACTCCGCTTCCGCGCTCACCAATCTGCCCCTGCTGTGTGTGCCGCTCATCGACACCATCCCGACCTGTACCGCGCGCTGGGCGCAGTTTCCGGTGGCGCTTGAGCTGATCGATCAGGCGATACGCAAGCTCAACACCACGATCCTCAACGCCACACAGCCGTTCATCAACAGCTCGAATCGCTTTGTCTTTGTCGACGTCTATTCCAAGTTTCAAAATCACTGCATGAAAATGGATGTCTCGATCAAGACCACGGTAGAGCATCCGGAGCAAAATGGCGCGGTGCACCAGCACGATTCCAGCAAGGATTTCGGCTGCTCTTCCCCGTGGTTTGTCGAGGGTGACACCGGCACCGAAACGCCGACTTATCTGGAGCCTGCGGCGCTCGGCGTGCTGATCAACAAGAGCCAGACCACGGAAGGCATGGGCGTCAGCGTCAATGAGGATGGGCAAAAGTGCATCGCCGATGCGATTTGGGAGGCCGACACCATCGATCCCGGCATCACGCCGTTGAAGTGGAAGCTCGGGGTGCCCGAGGCGCCTAACAGCAACATTTGCCAGTGAGTGGTTGTCAGTGAGTGGTTGTCAGTGAGTGGTAGCGGTCATCGGGCAACTGCCGGTGCGGCGGTGGTAGCCGCACCCGTGGTTGCCCGATTTGGCGCTGGTGTTCTGCAACGGTAGTTCTGCACGGTAGTTCTGCACGGTAGTTCTTGGCAGGCCGCCACGGCGCGATTATGATCCCGCCATGTCGCACCAAGCCCCTTCGCCCCCACCTTCTGAAGCCCGTCGCTCGCGGCGCACGCGGCTGGTGGCGCTGGCCAAGATCTACGATCACAACAGCAATGCCATGATCGGCTATCTCGGCGACATCGCAACCGGGGGCATGATGGTGCATGCCCACCGCGAGCTGCGCCAGCCCGCAAGCCGGGTGGTCACTATCCACCTGCCGCATCCGGACAAGGGTCTGGTAGCCATCGATGCGGGCATCCGCGTCGCCTGGCAACGCCACGATGCCGACCGTCCCCAGTGCCGCATCGGCTGCGAGTTCCTGGCCGTCGATCCCGCCGATCGTCTGCTGCTCCTGCAGACCGCGCGCAGCTACGGCATCGCCTGACCCCGCAGCGGATCGCGCTGGCGCGTTGCCACGCGTTGCTTTCCGCCCGCGACATTTTCCGACCCCGAACCCGTTGATGGTCCCGCAGTGCGCTGGGTGCGCCCGCAGGGCTGCGCTATAGTCAGTCGGATCCGAACCCTTCGACTTACAACATAACAAGGCGCGGTCCGGTCCTCTCGCCGGTCTGGCTGTCCGCCAGTCCGGCAACTGCCCGGGAACCGCTGCCCATCTACAGGGGAGTATTTCCATGGCCAGGTTCGACACCATCATCAGGAACGGCACCATCTTCGACGGCACGCGCATTCCGCGCTACAAGGCCGACATCGGCATCAAGGACGGGGTGATCGCCAAGATCGGCCGTCTCGACGCGAAAGACGCGGACAACGTGATCGACGCCACGGGCAAGCACGTCTGCCCCGGCTTCATCGATCTCCATACCCACTACGACGCGCAACTGTTCTGGGATCCCTACTGCACGCTGTCCGGCTGGCACGGCATCACCTCGGTGGTGATCGGCAACTGCGGCTTCGGCTTCGCCCCGGTGGCGCCGGAACTCCGCGAGCGCTCCATGCTGTCGATGACCCGGGTCGAGGCGATCCCGTTCGATTCCATGAAGGCCGGCATGCCCTGGGACTGGGTGACCTTCCCCGAGTTTCTCGACAGCGTCGAACGCACGCCCAAGGCGATCAACATCCTGCCGTATGTGCCGGTGGCACCGCTGCTGATCTGGGTGATGGGCTTCGAGCGCGCCAAGGCCGGCGCCAAGCCCACCGCGGCGGAAGAGGCCGAACTGTGCCGCCTGCTCGAGGAGGCCATGGATGCCGGTGGCTGCGGCTGGTCGGCCCAGCGCCTGGCGCCGGGCTGCGGTGCCGACGTGCAGCGCGACTTCGACGGCACCCCGATGCCCACCGATGTGATGCACGACGAAACCTGCATCGCGCTGGCCAAGGTGCTGGCCAAGCGCAACGAGGGCTTCATCCAGATGACCATGCTGAGCGGCAAGGATCCCGGGCACGACCGCGCCCACATGGAACAGGTCGCGGAGGTCAGTGGCAGGCCGCTGCTGTACAACGTGGTGCAGGCCGTGGCCAGTGATCCCGAGGTGCATCGCAGCACCCTGCGCTGGCTGCGCGAGTGCCACGCCCGCGGC
>DASUDS010000008.1:0-2046 GCA_036275455.1 Porticoccaceae bacterium | reverse complement strand
TCGGCGCCTGGATCGACGGCGCCATGCCCACCCGCGCCGAGACCATCCGCAGCTACGTCCAGGGCATGCACGCCCACTGGCTCGCCGCCAAGGCGCGGGCGACCGGCCGCGGCGCCGCGCTGGCGCCGCCCGCCACCGTCGCGGTGCGCTTTCGCTACAACCCGGACGTCAAGAGCTTGGTGGCCATGGTGCCGGCAGTGATCCCGCTGCTGCTGATGCTGATCCCGGCGATGCTCGCGACGCTCGCCGTGGTGCGCGAGAAGGAGCTGGGTTCGATCACCAACTTCTACGTCACCCCCACCACGCCGCTGGAATTCCTGCTCGGCAAGCAGGCGCCCTACATCGCGCTGTCGATGCTGAGTTTTCTGCTGCTGGCGGCCATGGCGGTGGCAGTGTTCGGCGTGCCCGTCACCGGCAGTTTCGCCGCCCTGTTCTGCGGCGCCCTGCTGTACGTGGGCGCGGCCACCGCGCTCGGGCTGCTGATCTCGGCGTTCATGCGCAGCCAGATCGCGGCGCTGTTCGCCACTGCGGTACTGACCCTGCTGCCGGCGGCCGAGTACTCGGGCATCATCGAGCCGGTGTCGTCCCTCGAAGGCCTTGGCCGCGTGCTGGGCCAGATCTACCCGACCACACATTTTCTGGCGATCGCCCGCGGCACCTACTCCAAGGCGCTCGGCTTCAACGACCTTGGCGGCGCCTTCCTGCCGCTGCTGCTGGCGGTGCCCACCCTCATCGCCCTGGCGGCGCTGCTACTGAAGAAGCAGGAGACCTGAACCGTGCGCGCCGCTCACATCCTGCACCTGGGCATCAAGGAGTTCCGCAGCCTGTGGCGCGACCCGGTGATGCTGTTTCTGATCGCCTACGTGTTCACCTTCTCGGTGTACACCCGCGCCACCGCCATGCCCGAGACACTCAACAAGGCGCCGATCGCCATCGTCGACGAGGACCGCTCGCCGCTGTCGCTGCGCATCATCGGCGCCTTTTACCCGCCCTATTTCCTGCCGCCGCGGATCATCGACCAGGCCGAGATGGACGCGCGCATGGACGCCGGGCTCGATACCTTCGCGCTCGACATCCCGCCCGATTTCCAGCGCGACGTCCTGGCCGGGCGCGCGCCGACCATTCAGCTCAACGTCGACGCCACGCGCATGAGCCAGGCGTTCACCGGCAGCGGCTATGTGCAGCACATCGTCGACGACGAGGTGCGCGCCTTCGTCACCCACTACCGGGCGGTGGCCGAACCGCCGGTGGGGCTGGCGCTACGCGCGCGCTTCAACCCGGAACTGAACAAGTCCTGGTTCGCGGCCATCATGGCGATCATCAGCGAGGTGACCATGCTGTCGATCGTGCTCACCGGCGCGGCGCTGATCCGCGAGCGCGAGCACGGTACCGTCGAACACCTGCTGGTAATGCCGGTTACGCCGCTCGAGATCATGCTTGGCAAGGTCTGGTCGATGGGTCTGGTGGTGCTGGTGGCGGCGACCCTGTCGCTGGTGTTCGTGGTCGGAGAGTGGCTGCAGGTGCCGCTGCAGGGTTCGCTGGCGCTGTTCGTCGCCGGCAGCGCGGTGCACCTGTTCGCGACCACCTCGATGGGCATCTTCCTCGGTACCATCGCCCGCTCGATGCCGCAGTTCGGCCTGCTGCTGATGCTGGTGCTGCTGCCCCTGCAGATGCTCTCCGGTGCCAGCACGCCGCGCGAGAGCATGCCCGAGATCGTTCAGGTGCTGATGCTGGCGGCGCCCAACACCCAGTTCGTGATGCTCGCCCAGGGCATCCTCTACCGCGGCGCCGGCTTCGGCATCGTCTGGCCCCAGTTCCTGGCCCTGGCGGGCATCGGCACCCTGCTCTTCACCCTGGCGCTGGCGCGCTTTCGCCGCAGCCTCGCCCTGGCGCACTGAGCCATCGGTCAACCCTGGTGCAACACCGGCGTTGTACCATCAGCCGGCACCCCGGCGCCCAGGGTTCAACTCGACCACAAGGAACGGAGACATGAAGAAGAGAGAAGCAAACAAGCTGTTGCCCGCCCTGCTGCTCGGCCTGTGTGCC
>DASUDS010000007.1:0-3617 GCA_036275455.1 Porticoccaceae bacterium | reverse complement strand
TTTCTGTTGGTGCCCTGGCTGGTGCGCGACCAACTGCTCGGCTATCTGCGCGAGGCCCGCGGCCTGACCGCCGACCTGGGTCCGGTGTCCTTCAACCCCTATCTGTTCCAGCTGCGCCTGCGCGATTTCGCCGTGCACGGGCAGGATGGCGCGCCCCTGGTGACATTGCGCGAGGGCTTGGTCGATTTCGACCCGAGCTGGCTGTTGCGCGGCATCTGGCGGGTGCGGACGCTGCGCCTCGACGCGCCGCGGCTCGATCTGGAGCGCGCCGCCGACGGGACCTGGAACGTCGCGGCCCTGCTGCCACCGCCCGCGACCGAACCCCAGCCGGAGCAGCCGGCAGCCATGCCGCGGGTTTCGGTGGGAGAAATCACTCTGGGTGAAGGCCGGCTGAGCTATGCCGAGCCCGATCGCAAACCGGCGTTTCGCCAGGAATTGACGCCAATCGAATTCCATGCGGTCGATCTTGCCACGCTGCCGGACGCGCGCGGCGACTACCGGCTGACGCTGGGCATTGCCGGCGGCGAGCTGCGCGTGAACGGCAGTGCCGGGCTGGCGCCGCTGGCGGTCGCTGCGCAGGTGGAGGCGTGGGACGTCTCGCTGCTTCCCGTTGCCGAATACCTGCCCCGCCTGCCGCTTCGGTTGGTGGCGGGAAGCGGCGGGCTGACTGCCGGGGTGGCCGTGGCTGCCGGCCCGAGCGTGCGCGTGCAGGAACTGGCCGCCGAGGTGGTGGGCCTGAAACTCGTCACCCCGGGCGGCGAACCGGTGCTCGACTTGCCCCGGCTGGCGCTCTCCGGCGGCGCCCTGGCGTGGCCCGAGCAGCGCGTGGACATCGCCGCGATCACCCTGACCGGCGCGCGCCTGTCCACCTGGCTGGACCCCGGTGCACCCTTCAGTCTGGTGCAACTGGTGCCAGGGAACGGTGGCCGGCAGGTCGGGGCCGCCACGGCTGCCACCGAACCCGCAGCCCTGCCGGCGCCGGCCGCGCCATCGGCCAAACCCTGGCTGGCCCTGCTGCACAAGCTGCGTTTCGAGGATGCCGAGATCGCCTTCGCCGATCGCACCCTGGCGGAACCGACGACCCAACGCATCCAGGTCGAAGCGCTGGACATCACCGATATCAGCACCGCGCCCGACGCCCGCTTCGGAGTCGATGGCACCCTGCATCTCAATGGCGCGGGAGAGATCGCGGTACAGGGCAGCCTGGTGCCGTCGCCGCTCGCGGCGGAACTGGAGATCGCGCTCACCGATCTGCCCCTCGCGCCAGCCACACCCTATCTGCAGCGGGTGCTGCGCAGCGCCATTGCAGACGGCACGCTCGGCGGCCAGCTGGCATTGCGCCATGGCGGCGACGCCGGGACCGAGCTGTCCGGAAATCTGGCGGTGGCCGGATTGGCGCTGGACGATCTGGTCCGCCAACGGCCCTGGCTGCGCTGGCAGGACCTGGAGATTGCGGAGCTGGCGCTCCAGCTGCGGCCCGAAGCGCGCTTGCGTATCGGCGAGCTGCGGCTGACCCGGCCCTGGCTCGATGTCGCCGTGCGCAAGGATGGCACCAGCAACATCGGCCGCATGCGCGTCACGGCGCCAGCCGCCGAGTCATCGCCGGCTGCCGGGCCGGCACCGACCGCGGCAGCAGTGCCGCCGGGTGAGGCCGCGGCACCCGCCGCTGCCGACGCCGCACCCCTGCCGGTGATCGTCGAGCAGTTCCGGGTCATCGACGGCGCACTCAAATTCCGCGATTTCAGCCTGCCGCTGCCGTTCGCGGTGCAGACCCATTCCCTGAACGGCGCGTTGCGCCATTTTTCCAATCGCGACGACGCCCGCGTCGATCTCCAGCTCGAGGGCGCCATCGACCGCTACGGCGAGGCGCGCATCGTCGCCCGCCTCCAGCCGGCCGCGCCGCGGACCTTCACCGAGGTCGAGCTGCATTTCGACAACGTCGATTTTCGCAGCGTCACCCCCTATTCGGCCAAGTTCGCCGGCTATGCCATCGACTCCGGGACGCTGCGCCTCGATCTGGCCTACCGGGTGGAAAACCACCGCCTGCGCGGCGACAACCGGGTGCTGCTGCAGCAACTGCAGCTCGGCGAGGAGGTCGAGGTGCCCGGCGCCACCAGGTTGCCGCTGCATCTGGCGGTGGCCTTGCTCAAGGACGCCAAGGGCAATATCGATCTGGATCTGCCGGTGCGCGGCGACCTGAGCGACCCGAAGGTCAGCGTCGGCCGGCTGGTGTGGAAGGCCTTCACCAATCTGATCGTCAGGGCGGCGACCGCGCCCTTCGCGGCCCTGGGCAGGCTGGTGGGCGCCGGTGAGGGCGAACTGGAAGCCATCGGCTTTGCCCCGGGCAGCGCGGCGCTGACCCCGAGCCAGCGCCAGGTCGCCGACCATCTGGCGCAGGCGCTCGCGCAGCGGCCGGGCATCGCGGTCGCCTTTGGCGGCTGTACGGCGGAGGACGCCGATGCCGCGGCGCTGCGCGCCGCCAAGCTGGAGGCGGTGCTGGTCCGGCACGGCGAAGTCTCGAAAAAAGGCGGCGCCGATGCGGTGTTGCGCGCCGCGTTCATCGAAACCTTTTCCAAGGACGAGTGGAAGGCGCTGGCGGCCGCTCACCCCGAGGCTCCGGCGGCATTGGCCGATGCAGCGCGCGAACGCCTGCTGGCCGCCCAGCCGTTCGACCGCTCCGAGCTGGCGGTCCTCGCGGAGGCGCGGCGCGATGCGGTGCTCGGCTATCTGCGGGTGCAGACCGGTGTCCAGGCCGCGCAGGTGGTTTCCGAGGGACCGGGTACGGGAAAGTTGGTTGAGGGGCGCGTGCAGTGCCGGCTGGAACCCCGCGCGCGGTGACCCGCGTCGCCCAGGGGGCCGGTCAGACCGGCCGGTCGCCCTTCAGCGAAATCCGGTGCAGCAGGCGGCGATAACCGTGGTAGTCGTTGACCGGATAGTGCTGGCAGGAGCGGTTGTCCCACATCGCCAGCGCGCCCGGGCTCCAGCGGAAGCGGCACTGGAACTCCGGCTTGCGCTGGTGCTTGTAGAGCGCTTCCAGCAGCGGCAGGCTGTCGGCTTCGGTCCAGCCGTCGAAGCGGATGGCGTGGCCTTCGTTGACGTAGAGGATCTTCTCGCCGGTCTCGGGGTGGGTGCGCACCACCGGGTGGATGCTGACGAATTCCTGCCGTGGCGCGCTGTCGCCGACCTCCTTGAGGCGATCCTCGCGGGTCTTGGTGACGTCGGCCTTGGCCGACGAATTGACCACCTTCAACCCCTGAATCCGCGCCTTGATGTCCTCCGGCAGGGTTTCATGGGCGAGCACCATGTTGGCGAACAGGGTGTCGCCGCCGAGCGGGGGAATCTCGATGGCGTAGAGGGTGGCGCCCGCCGCCGGGGTCTCCAGGTAGGTGGTGTCGGAGTGCCACAGCCCGCCGAAGTTGACGGTTTCATGGGCCAGCTTGAGCACCGGGGCGATCAGCGGGTAACCCTCGATCCCGGGCAGAAACGGATACTTTTCCAGCTCGCCGAACCGGGCGGTGAAGGCGAGCTGCTGGTCCGGGGTCAGTTTTTGATCGCGAAAGAACAGCACCTTGCGCTCCAGCCAGAGCCGGCGCAGCGCGGCGACGGTTTCCGCCGTC
>DASUDS010000006.1:0-19528 GCA_036275455.1 Porticoccaceae bacterium | reverse complement strand
TACGCCGCGCCATCCCGGCAGCGGTTCCTGCGAGGCGCTGGCATGAGTGATGGCAAGACCCTGACGGAAGCCCTGGAGCCCTTCGTCGCGCGCAAGCGTGCGCTGGAGCGGATCGATTACTCGCGTCGCCACGCCAAGGGGTTGTTGTCGGCCCGTGAGCGCGTCGATCTGCTGTTCGATCCCGGCAGCTTTCTGGAGCTGGCGCCACTGGCGCGGGAAAGTGATCTGGCGCGGGAGACCAAGCCGGGCGAGACGCCTCGCGATGGGATCGTGGTCGGCTATGGCAAGGTCGACGGCCGTCGGGTTGCCGTGGCCGCCTACGACATGGCGTTCCGTGGCGGCTCCATGGGCAAGGTCTGCGAGTGGAAATTCACCCGCCTCAAGCGTCTGGTCCAGGACCAGGGTGTGCCGCTGGTGATCCTGACCGAGGGTACCGGCGCGCGACTGGAAGAAGAGGTCAGCTCCCAGGGCGCCTACGACAATCCCCAGTTTGCCAATCTGGTCGCGCTGAGCGGCCATGTGCCCATCGTGGTGGCGGTGATGGGATTGTGCGTCGGCGGGCATGCCAATCTCACCGCGATCGGCGATTTCGTGCCCATGACCCGTGATGCCTGCATGATGATCGCGGGCCCGCAGCTGTTGCGGACCAAGATGGGCATCGACACGACACTCGAGGAACTCGGCAGCGCCAAAAAGCATGTCGAACGCTCCGGGATGGCCGATCTGCTGGTCGAGGACGATCGCGACTGCATCGCGCGGATCAAGGAGTTTTTGTCCTACGTCCCGGACAATTGCACCGAGCAACCGCCGCGGCGGGCGACCCGCGACCGCCCCGACCGACGCTGCGACGAGCTGCTCGATCTGGTGCCGGCCGATCTGCGTTTCGCCTACGACATCCGCAAGGTGGTGGGCAGCATCGTCGACGATGGCCGCTGCTTCGAGTTCAAGCCCCGTTTCGCGCCCAACGCGGTCACCGCGCTGGCGCACCTCGATGGCCGTGCGGTGGGCATCATCGCCAACCAGCCGAATCACATGTCCGGCACGCTCGACGTCAAGGCCTGCCAGAAGATCTGCCGGTTCATCAATTTCTGCGACGCCTTCGGTTTTGCGCTGATCTTTCTGCAGGACATTCCGGGCTTCTATCCGGGTCCGCAGTCGGAGGAGGACGGCATCATCCGATGGTCGACGCGGATGCTCTACGAAATCGAGCACGCCACCGTGCCACGTTTCACGGTGATGCTGCGCAAGGCCTACGGATTGGCGCACTACGGCATGAACAGCCTGGGCATGCGCCCGGATCTGCTGGTGGCCTGGCCGCTGGCGTCGTTCAGCGCCATTGCGCCCGACGATGCGGTGGAGGTGCTGTTTGGCAAGCAGCTCGCCCAGGACGCGAACGGCGCGTGCCGCAAACAGGAGTTGATCGACGAGTTCCGTGCCAAGATCGGCATCCTGCCAGCCGCCGAAGCCGCGTTGGTGGACGACGTCATCGATCCTGCCGATACCCGCCGGGTGCTGATCCAGGCGCTCGATCTGGCGCGTGCACGCCGCCCTGGACATCCCTTCAAGCGGCGCGGGATCGCTCCGATCTGACGGGGTTGCCGGCGGGCGTCAGGCGCGCCCCTGGAAACGCAAAAGGCCGCCCCGGAGGCGGCCTTTGCGATTTGGCTGTCGTGGATTGTCGTCGCGGTTTACTTGCTGTGCTCGACCATGTAGTCCACGGTTGCCTTCAGTTCGTCGTCCGAGCAATCCATGCACAGGCCCTTGGGTGGCATGCCCAGGAAGCCGCTGATGGCACTGGCGTAGAGGGTATCCATGCCTTTGCCGATACGCGGCTCCCACGCGGCCTTGTCGCCGAGCTTGGGCGCGCCGGCAGCCCCGCTGGCGTGGCAGGTGGTGCATTTGGTCTGGTAGATCTCGTCTCCGGAGCGTGCGTTGCCGCCTGCCGCAGGCGCGGCTGCGCCCTGCTTGACCATTTCTCCGGGAGGGGCGACGCGTTCGGCGATCTGAGCTGCCACTTCCGGTGGCGGCGATGGATTGTTTTCCTTGGCGCCGCAGGCGACGAACACGGTGCTCAGCACCACCATGGCTGTAACGCCAAGAACCTTCTTCATAGCCGGATCTCCATTGCCGCGGGATGCGGGGTGCCCGCATTATAGACCGGTGGCGTCGCCTGGACATGATCGTGGGCAACGGATCGCGGGTAACCGCAGGCTGCAATTCTGCTACCATGCCCGCCCGCGATGCACGGGGTTGCGGCCCCGGGGCCGGCAGGGCCTGAACAGGCGGCAGGGCCTGAACAGGCGGCAGGGCAGGGGCTGAATCGCGACACCATCGGTTTCGGCATCACCGTTTTCGACATACCGTTTTCCGCATCACTGTTTTCCGCACCCGTAGCTCAGCTGGATAGAGCGTTGGCCTCCGGAGCCAAAGGTCAGAGGTTCGAATCCTCTCGGGTGCGCCAGCTTCCCGGATCGCGGATTCCGAGCGTGCTGGGTGAGTTGTACGGTGGCTGCTCCCTCCTGGGGGCGAATTGCCCGTCGTCCACACGGGCGCATCGCCCGCGCGGTTTTCCCGGGTCTCAGTCGAGGCTGATTTGGTCTTGAAACCCCGGCCCGCCATCGTTAGAATTCGCCCTCTATTTTTCCCGGCCGGCTGGAACCATGAAGACCTTCAGTGCCAAACCAGAGACCGTGGTCCATGACTGGACGCTGGTCGATGCAACCGATCAGGCGCTCGGCCGCCTCGCCAGCCTGATCGCCCATCGCCTGCGCGGCAAACACAAGCCCGAATTCACCCCTCATGTCGATACCGGTGACTATGTGGTGGTGGTAAACGTGGATCGCGTGCGGGTTACCGGGCGCAAGGCCAAGCAGAAGATGTATCACCACTACACCGGGTATCCGGGTGGGCTCAAGACCTTCAGCTTCGAAAAAATGATGGAGCGGGCGCCCGACCGGGCGTTGGCGCTGGCGGTGAAGGGCATGCTGCCCAAGGGCCCTCTGGGCCGGGCGATGTTCCGCAAGCTCAAGATCTATGCGGGTGATACCCATCCCCATGCGGCACAGCAGCCGCGTGCGCTCGTGCAATAGGAAAAACGACCATGGCATCGAATTACTACGGAACTGGCCGCCGCAAGACCGCCTCTGCGCGGGTTTTTGTGACCCCCGGAGCCGGCGATATCCGCGTCAATGAGCGCTCGCTGGACAGCTACTTCGGCCGCGAAGTAGCGCGCATGATCGTTCGTCAGCCGCTCGAAGTGGCGCAGGTGCAAAACAAGTTCGACATTCGTGTCACCGTCAAGGGTGGCGGCAGCTTCGGTCAAGCGGGCGCCATCCGTCATGGCCTGGCCAGGGCGCTGGTCGATTATGACGAGGGCTTGCGGTCGGTGTTGCGCAAGGCGGGCTTTTTGACGCGCGATGCGCGCGAGGTCGAGCGCAAGAAGGTGGGCCTCCACAAGGCGCGCAAGCGGCCGCAGTACTCGAAGCGCTGATCGCGGTCGCGCAGGTTTCCAATACCCGGCTCTGTCCGGGTATTTTTTTGTTTTGAATCAACTGGTTGTTTCTGGGCCGCAGGGGATTCTCTTGTCATTCAGGGGGGTTGCCGCTACCATGCACAGCTTTTCAAGTTGCACCCAATGCGCCGGTCACAGCGGGGTGGCGGCGTGTTGGCCTGACCAATGAACGCTCGATATGAGGAGTTCTTTGATGAGCAATGAGGGAGTCGATAAGACCCGCCGCCGCTTCCTGACCGGGGCGACCTGCGTGGTTGGTGCGGCGGGTGTGGTGGGTGCCGCCGTGCCCTTCGTGGGTTCGTGGCAGCCCAGCGCGCGCGCCAAGGCGGCCGGCGCCCCGGTGCGGATCGATATCAGCAAGATCGAGCCGGGCCAGATGGTCACCGAGGAATGGCGCGGCAAGCCGGTGTACATCGTGCGCCGCACCCCCGAAGCCCTCGCGGCTCTGACGAAGGATACTGACCGCCTGAGCGACCCGGCCTCCCAAGACTCGGTACAGCCAGGCTATGTCGATCCAGCCAATCGTGCCACCAGGGCCGAATTTCTGATCCTGCTCGGGCTCTGCACCCACTTGGGCTGTGCGCCCATGTACCGGCCCGAGGTCGGCGCAGCCGATCTCGGCGGAGACGAGTGGCTCGGTGGCTTTTTCTGTCCCTGCCACGGCTCCAAGTTCGATCTGGCCGGCCGCGTGTACAAAGGCGTCCCCGCTCCCACCAATCTGGAAGTGCCGCCCTACAAGTACGAGAGCGACAGCGTGGTGATCATTGGCGTCGATGAGGAGGCTGCCGCATGAACTGGCTGACAGGGCTGTGGCGATGGGTTGATTCCCGGCTGCCGGTGCAGCGCGCGTGGGACACCCACATGGGCAAGTACTATGCGCCCAAGAATTTCAACTTCTGGTACTTCTTCGGCGTGCTGTCGCTGGTGGTGCTGGTCAACCAGCTGGTCACCGGCATCTGGCTCACCATGAGCTACGAGCCGACCGGCGAAGGTGCCTTCGCCTCGGTCGAGTACATCATGCGCGATGTGGAGTACGGATGGATTCTCCGTTACCTGCATTCGACCGGCGCCTCGGCCTTCTTTTTCGTCGTGTATCTGCACATGTTCCGCGGTCTGCTGTACGGCTCCTACCGGGCGCCCCGGGAGCTGGTGTGGCTGTTCGGGATGGCGATTTATCTGGCGCTGATGGCGGAGGCGTTCCTTGGCTATGTACTGCCTTGGGGCCAGATGTCCTACTGGGGGGCGCAGGTCATCATCTCGCTGTTTGGTGCCATTCCCTATTTCGGTGATGCCATCGTCGAGTGGGTTCGCGGCGACTATCTGATCTCCGGGATCACCCTGAACCGCTTCTTCGCACTCCATGTGGTTGCCTTGCCGATCGTCCTGCTCGGCCTGGTGGTGCTGCACCTGCTGGCGCTCCACGAAGTGGGCTCCAACAACCCCGATGGCGTGGAGATCAAGAAGAACAAGGATGCCAACGGCATTCCGCTCGACGGCATCCCCTTTCACCCCTATTACACCGTGCACGATCTGGTGCCGATCGTGGTGTTCCTGTTCGTGTTCTGCTTCATCGTGTTCTTCATGCCGGAGATGGGCGGCTATTTCATCGAGAAGGCGAACTTCGAGCACTCCAATCCGCTGAAGACACCGCCCCATATCGCGCCGGTGTGGTACTTCACGCCGTTCTATTCGATGCTGCGTGCGGTGCCGGACAAGTTCATGGGCTTCCTGGTGATGGCGGCCGCGGTGGCTATCCTGTTCGTGCTGCCCTGGCTGGATCGCAGTCCGGTCAAGTCGATTCGCTACAAGGGTACCGTGAGCCGCGTGGCGGTCGTGGTCTTTGCCGCCGCTTTCATCATCCTGGGCATCCTCGGGGTCAAGGCGCCGACCCCGGCGCGCACCCTGCTCGCACAGTGGTGCACGGGGCTCTATTTCGCCTACTTCGTGTTGATGCCGATCTGGACCTCCCTGGAGAAAACCAAGCCGGAGCCCAAGCGGGTGACCATGGATGGCGGCATGGGCTTCTGGCGGTCCATGGCGGTGCTCGCCATCGTGGCGGCGCTGGTGTTCATTCCGCTGAAGGCGGTCGGCTCGGAGAGCGCTCACGAGTGTGGCGCGATCGCCTGCGACCCTATGACCATCGACCACGGTGACAAGGCCTCCCTGCAGCGCGGCGCGCAGATCTTCGCCAACTACTGCATGGGCTGTCACAGCGCCAAGTTCTCCCGCTGGGAGCGGGTTGCCACCGACCTGGGCATTCCCCATCAGCTGGTGCTCGACGATCTGGCTTTCGGCGATCGCAAGATCGGCGACCACATGGCCATCGCGATGCCCGAGCGCGCTGCCAAGAAGTGGTTCGGAGCCCCGCCTCCTGATCTGACGCTGGTCACGCGCGCTCGTTCGCCCGAATGGGTTTACACCTATTTGCGCAACTTCTACGCTGATCCTGCGCGTCCATTCGGCGTCAACAACAAGGTCTTCAAGGATGTGGGAATGCCCCATGCCCTGCTCGACCTGCAGGGTCTGCCGGCCTGTGCGCCGGGACCTTCGTTCAATGCCAATGGCGGGATGCGCGTCGACCCGCTGACCAGCAAGCCGCTCAACGATGATCCCTGCGGCAGTTACGCGCTGGTAAGCAAGGGCCAGCTGGCGCCTGCCGAGTTCGATGGTGCGGTTCGGGATCTGGTCAATTTCCTGAGTTATCTGGCCAACCCCGTCGCGGATGAAAGCCGCCAAATCGGCAAGGGTGTGCTGTTGTTCCTGGCGCTGCTCTTCGTGTTCGTGTGGTTGTTGAACCGCGAATACTGGAAGGACGTGCACTGATTCTTGCTGAGCTGGCCTAAGAGAGGATAGTCGATGGCAATCGTAGCCCGGCGTTCCACCATGACCTTGTTTTCCGATGCCGCCTGCCAGTACAGCCACCGGGTGCGCATGGTATTGGCCGAAAAGGGGGTGGCGGTAGAGATCGAGGAGGTCGTTCCGGGACTGGTCCTGGAGGAGCTTGCCGAACTCAATCCCTACGGGACCACGCCCACGCTGGCGGATCGCGATTTGGCGCTCTACGACACCATGGTCATGATGGAGTACCTGGACGAGCGCTTTCCGCACCCGCCGCTGCTGCCGGTCTATCCGGTAGCTCGCGCGCACAGCCGCCAGTACATGCACCGGATCGAACGGGACTGGTGTGCGGTTGCCGAGGAGGTCCTCCGCGGCGCCGATATCAAGCGGGCGGAGCGGCTGCGTCAGGAGTTGCGCGATAGTCTCCTGGGTGTGGCCGCGGTTTTCGCGGACAAGCCGTTTTTCATGAATGACGAATTCACCCTGGTCGATTGCTGCATGGCACCGCTGTTGTGGCGACTTGACGTCCTGGGAGTAAAGCTCCCCAACGTGCGCCAGGCCAAGCCCCTGGTTTCCTACATGCAGCGACTCTTTGATCGGCCGGCGTTTCGCGCCAGCCTGACCGACACCGAGCGCAGCATGCGGGGCTGAGTGCCGCGCGGGAATCGAGAGGCCATGACCTCCAGCCGGTCCTACCTGATCCGGGCGTTGCACGAATGGATGCTCGACAACGACTGCACGCCGCATCTGATCGTCGATGCCGAGCAACCGGGAGTATCGGTGCCCAGGAGTTATGTGCGTGACGGCAAGATCGTGCTCAATGTGGCGCCGCGTGCGGTCAATGCGCTGGTGCTGGGCAACGAAGAAATCGCCTTCAGCGCCCGCTTTGGCGGTACGCCGATGGAGGTGCGGATCCCGGTGCGGGCAGTAGAGGGGATCTATGCCCGCGAAAACGGCCAGGGCATGGTATTCCCGGCCGAGGGAGAGGAGCCCGATCCACCGGCTAGTCCAGAGGCGGCCGGCGCCATGCCGCCGCAGCCCCAGGGTGGGGCCCGGCTGCGGGTGGTCAAATAACCCCAACGAACTCGAGAGGTTGACGCAATGAACGATCCGGTAGTTATTGCAGGTCTGGCCCGCACCGCCATGGGTGGCATGATGGGGGCGCTGTCCGGCGTCGGCGTCGGCGAATTGGGCGCGGTAGCGATCAGGGCCGCGCTGGAGCGCGCGCAGGTGGCTCCCGATCAGATCGATGAAGTTCTGATGGGCTGCGTCCTGCCGGCGGGGGTTGGCCAGGCGCCGGCGCGCCAGGCGGCGCTGGGTGCCGGCATTCCGGTCGGTGCCTGCGCCACCACGGTCAACAAGATGTGTGGCTCCGGGATGAAAACCGTGATGATGGCCTGCGATGCGCTGTTGGCCGGCCAGGCCAGGGTGCTGGTTGCCGGTGGCATGGAGAGCATGAGCAATGCTCCCTATCTGTTGCCCAAGGCGCGCGGCGGCTACCGGTTGGGTCATGGCGAGTTGCTCGATCACATGTACACCGATGGCCTGCAAGACGCCTATTCCGGCGGGCTGATGGGTGCCTTTGCCGAGCAGTGCGCCGGCAAGTACCAGTTTACCCGCGAGCAGCAGGATGCCTATGCGGTGGAATCCCTGCGCCGCGCCAATGCCGCGATCGCCGAGGGCAAATTCAAGGCGGAGATCGCTCCTGTCACGGTCAAGAGCCGCACCGGTGATCAGGTCGTGGACATGGACGAGCAGCCGGGCAATGCGCGTGTCGATCGCATCCCGAGCCTCAAGCCGGCGTTCAAGAAAGACGGCACGGTGACCGCGGCCAACGCCAGCTCCATTTCCGATGGCGCTGCCGCCCTGGTACTGATGCGCCAGAGCGAAGCTGTACAGCGCGGCCTGCGTCCGCTGGCGGTGATCCGTGGTTATACCCAGTTTGCCCAGGAGCCGGAATGGTTTACCACCGCGCCGGTCGGGGCGCTCAAGCGCCTCTTCGCCCAGACCGGCTGGACCCCTGGCGAAGTGGATCTGTACGAGATCAATGAGGCCTTCGCAGTGGTGGCCATGGCGGCCATGCGCGAGCTCGACCTGCCGCACACCAAGGTCAACGTCCATGGCGGTGCCTGTGCACTCGGCCACCCGCTGGGCGCCAGTGGTGCACGTATCATCGTGACACTGCTCGGCGCGCTGGAGACCTACGGACTGAACAAAGGTGTCGCCAGCCTCTGTATCGGTGGTGGCGAAGCAACCGCGATTGCAGTGGAGCGCGTTTGAGGCGTCGGTGAATCGGTGCTTCCGGCGTGGGGAGCGCGAACGGCGAACGCGGTAGTCGGGGTTGGACTGGAGTAACCTAGTCAGAATGGGCGGTTGTTGCTGTCCTTCTACAGTAAACAATGAAAGCTAGGATGCAGCGGTAATACGGCGATTGCGTACCGCCGGAGGGATGAATGGGAAGTTGGGCCCGAAGGGACTTCAGGAATGGCAGCAAGGGATTGGCCATCCTGGTGGGGGATGACAGCGCGCGGCACACGGCTGCGGCACTGCGGCGCTTGCTGCCCGACTGGGGGTGGGCGTTGGCAGATTGCTGCAGCGACCTTCCGAACGGCGTCGGCGTCGATGTTTTCGTCGGATTCGTCATCGTCCCCCAGGTCGTCGATCGCGAGGCCTTGGCCTGGTTCGAGGAAATTGGTCAGTCCTGTCGCGATCTGTTGTGGATTGCGGTGCTCGACACCCATCACCTCGACAACCCCGAACTGATGAAGGCGGTGGCGGCCATCTGCCATGACTTCATCACCACGCCGGTGGAGGGTGCGGCGCAGTCCGTCCAGGGCATGATCGCCCATGCCGTGGGTTTCGCGCAGCTGCGGGCGCAGCTATGGCGTGCGACGAGCGAGACCGAGACCGAGGTCGGCGAACTGATCGGTCGCAGCCCGGCAATGAAGCGGCTGCGGAACCTGGTTGCCAAGTTTGCCAAGGCCGCGACTCCGGTGATGCTTTGCGGAGAAAGCGGCACCGGTAAAGAGCTGGTGGCACGCGCGATCCATCAGGCATCCCCCCGCGCGAATGGCCCGTTCGTGGCAGTCAACTGTGGTGCAATCCCGGAGAACCTGTTCGAGTCCGAACTGTTTGGCCACGTTCGCGGCGCCTTTACCGGGGCGGTGCGGGATCGTCAGGGCAGGGCAGCGGTGGCTGATGGGGGAACGCTCTTGCTGGACGAGATCGGCGATCTGGCGCTCACCCATCAGGTCAAGATCCTGCGTTTTCTGCAGGAAGGCTGTTTCGAACCGGTGGGTTCCCCGCACTCGATCAAGGTTGACGTGCGGATCATCGCCGCCACCCATGTGGATCTGGGCAACGCGGTCAGAGCACAGAAATTCCGCGAAGACCTGTTCTACCGCCTCAACGTGTTGCAGCTGACGGTGCCCGCGCTACGGGAGCGCGGTGGCGACATTGCCGTGCTGGCTGAGCACTTTCTGACGTGCGCCCGGAGCAAGACTCCCACTCCCGCCAGGGCCTTCAGTTCCGATGCGCTGACCGCTCTGGGGCGCTACTCCTGGCCCGGGAACGTTCGCGAGTTGATCAACCGGGTCAACAAGGCGGTGGTCATGGCGGAACGGCCGCTCATCACCGCAGAGGATCTGGATCTTCCCAACCCCGATGAGAGCACGGGTGCGCGGATCATCAATTTGCAGGAGACGCGCGAGCGCGCGGAACGCCAGGCGATAGAGCAGGCGCTGCGCGACAGCAATTTCAACGTGTCCCAGGCGGCCAGCCTGCTCGGCGTTTCCCGCATGACCATCTACCGGCTGATCGAGAAGCACGGCATCGATGTCGGGAGCTAGCAGCGGCGGTTGGAAGCTCTGGCGGTATCAGGACAGCTGCTGGCGCAGATAGTCGAACAGCTTGCGGCGCGCCGTCGCGGGAGCCGCGGGGTGGCTGGCGCTGCGCACCAGTTGCCGGAGCTGCTGGCGATCCAGGGTGGCGCCGGTTGCAGCATCGTCAAGGAGCGCGCCGATCGCCGTATCGCCGCCAGCGCAGAGTTCCTCGCACAGCCGTTCGATGCGTCCCAGGTGCTGTCTGAACTGGCGGTGGCGCGCCTGGAGTGTCGCCAGGGCGGCACGTATCTCCAGGTGATTGGTCTTGCGCATCAGCTTGCCGAGATATTGCAACTGGCGGCGGCGCGCCTCGCGCTGGGTGATGGCGCGAGTTGCTTCCAGCGCAATGCCGAGGGCCGGGTCCAGCGGTATCCGTGCGAGATCCACCGCTGGCAGGGCGAGCAATGTCGCCGCCAGTTCCTGCAAGTCCTGATCTTCGCGCTTGCGCGCCGATTTGCTCGGGCGCTCGGTTCGGGTTTCGGGTTCCTGGTCTACGGTCATGGCGTTCAGAAATAAAACAGGGTCGCGAGGCCCAGAAACGCAAAAAAGCCCACCACGTCGGTGATGGTGGTCAGTACCACGCCGCCGGCCAGCGCAGGGTCGATGCGCAGCGCCTTGAGCGTCACCGGCAGCAGGGTGCCGGCCACCGCTGCCATCACCAGGTTGATGACCATGGCTGCGGCGATGATATAGCCGATGCGTGGATCCTCGAACCACCACGCAGCAATGCTGCCGATTACCAGCGCCCACAGGAGGGCGTTGATGGCGCCGATGAGAAATTCCTTGCTCAGCAGCCAGCGCAGGTTGTTGGGGTTGACGTGGCCCAGCGCCATGCCGCGCACCACCACCGTCAGCGTCTGGCTGCCGGCGATGCCGCCCATGCTGGCGACGATGGGCATGAGGATGGCGAGGGCGACGACCTGATCCAGCGTGGCCTCGAACAAGCCCACCACAGCAGAGGCCAGGATCGCCGTGCACAGATTGATGCCCAGCCAGAAGGCACGGCGCGGTGCCGAGTGGCGCACCGAGGTGAAGGTTTCCTCTTCGTCGCTGAGGCCGGCGAGACCCAACAGGGAGTGATCGGCCTCGCCGATGATGACATCCACCACGTCGTCGATGGTGATCCGCCCGAGCAGCTTGTTGCCGTCGTCGACTACTGGCGCCGTCACCCAGTCGTAGCGCTCGAAGCGCTGCGCGACTTCGGTGTCGGGCATGGTCGCCGGGATGGGCTGAACATCGGTAACCATGACTTCGCGCACGGTCAGGCTCGGGCTCGAGGTCAACAGCTTGGCGATGGGCAGGATGCCGAGAAAGGTGTCCTTGCGGTTGACCACGAACAGGTTGTCGGTAGCGCGTGGCAGTTCCTCGTGGCGACGGAGATAGCGCAGGATGACGTCGAGCGACAGGTCGGGGCGCACGGTGATGGTGTCGGTGTTCATCAACCCGCCGGCAGTATCCTCGGCGTAGCTCAGCATCTGCTCGACGCGCTGCCGGTTCTGGTCGTCCATGGCCTGCAGCACTTCGGGGATCACCCGATCGGGCAGTTGCTGGAGCAGGTCGACCACGTCGTCGGGGTCCATGCCCTCCATCGCGGCGGCCAGCTCTTCGCTGTCCATGCTGCGCAGGAATTCCTGGCGCAGACCTTCGCTCAGTTCGCCCAGTACCTCGCCATCGAGGTCTTCATCGACGAATTCCCACAGGATGCGGCGGATCTTGGGCGGTGCCGATTCGATGTGGTGGGCGATTTCTGCCGGTGGCAGGTTGTTGAGGATGTGGCGCAGCTGGTTGATGGTGGGAAAATCGACCAGTCCGGCGTATTGGGACAGCAGGCTCAGTTTGTCGGCTTCCTCCACGCTGGCCTGCATGATTGCCGATTCTCTCCGGATAGATGGCGGCGGGTGGGTGTCAACGGCGGGTGGGCGGCAACGTCAACGGGTGGGCGCCAAGCCAAGCGGGCGCCATTCTACCAGCATCGCCGGTCGGGCACGGATGGGTTCGGGCGTGGATTCTGGCGTGGATGCGGATGGATTACTGTTCTTCGTGAAAGCGTTGGGCGAGCAGTGCAGCGACGGACTCCGCGGCTTCGGCTTCGTCGCGACCCTCGAACTGAAACTCCAGCGTGGTGCCTTGGCCGGCGGCGAGCAGCATCAGCGACATCACGCTCTTGGCGTCCACCTGGCGGCCCTCCCGGTGGATCCGGATGGCACAGGAGAAGCCGCCGGCGGTGGCAGCGAGCTTCGCCGCCGCCCGCGCATGCAGGCCGAGGCGGTTGATGATGGTGAGTTCGCGACTGATCATGGGGGGCTATCAATCCCCAAGCCCGTGGTGGCTGTCAAGACGCAAGGAGCTTGTCGCAAGGAAGGTTGCCGCAAGGAGCTTGTCGCAAGGAGCTTGCCGACCCTGAATCCCAGTCTGGCCGCACGGGTGGCTCGCTGCGGTCAACCGGCTTGCAGTTCGCGATGCTGCGTCTGGATGTTGATGCCCAGATAGCGGAAATGGCGCGACAGCTGGTTGCACAGATACACGGAGCGGTGCTGGCCGCCGGTACAGCCGATGGCGATGGTGAGATAACTGCGGTTGCTGGCCAGGAACGCGGGGATCCAGCGCGCCAGAAAGCCGTTCAGGTCGGCCAGCATGGCGGCCACCTCGATCTGCGCTTCCATGAACTCGATCACCGGGGTGTCGTTGCCGGTCAGTGGCCGCAGCTCGGGAACCCAATGGGGATTGGGCAGGCAGCGCACGTCGAAGACGAAATCGGCGTCCTCCGGAACCCCCTTCTTGAAGGCGAAGGACTGGAACAGGATGGCGGTGAGCCCGGCCGAATCCGGAGCGATCTGCTTGGTGATCAGATCGCGGAGCTGATGCAGTGTCATGTTGGAGGTGTCGATGCGACGATCCGCGACCTCCATGATCGGTTCCAGAACACGGGCTTCGAGGGTGATTGCCTTTTTCAGGTCGATGCTGTCGGAACTCAACGGATGGCGGCGGCGGGTTTCGCTGAAGCGCCGCAGCAGGGTGCGGGGACTGGCATCGAGAAAGATCACCTCGCACTGCACGCCGCGGGCGCGCAGTTGCTCCAGGATCGCGGGAAAGCGGTCGAGATTGCCGGCGAGGTTGCGGACATCGATGCCCACCGCAATGCGGGAAGGCAGGGCGACTTCCGCGCCGCCCTGGTCAAACAGGTTCGCCAACATGCCTGCCGGCAAGTTGTCCATGCAGGTGAAACCCAGATCCTCCATGACGTGCAGGGCGGTGCTCTTGCCAGAGCCCGAGCGCCCGCTGATCACGACCAGGCGGATTGGAGAGGCGGAAGGTGGCATCTGCGCTCGCCGGCGTTCGCTCTCGGCGGGTGCTTGATGGGGCCGGAGGCCCGGTCAGGCGCTGCGGCTGCGATCAATGGCCCCGAAGCCGCTCCTTGCGCTTGATCAACTGGCGGTCGAGCTTGTCGGCAAGCGCATCGATGGCGGCGTAGAGATCCTCGTGTTCGCAGTCGGCGAACAGTTCGATGCCGTCGACATGCACGGTGGCTTCCGCCTTCTGTACCAGTTTTGCCACCGAGAGGATGACTGCGACCTGGGTGATGCGATCGTTGTGCCGTTCCAGGCGGCCGAGCTTGCTCTTCACATAGTCGCGAATGGGATCGGTCACTTCCAGGTGGTGGCCACTGATGGTCAGTTGCATGCTGTGCTCCTGTTGCGCGGGTGGGACATTATTGACGGACAAGGTTGACGGGCTAGAATCCTTGACCGGCTACACGCTGCGCTTGAAGCGCTTGCGGTCGCTGGACGAGGCAATGTTCAGGCTCTCCCGATATTTGGCCACGGTGCGCCGGGCGATCTCGATGCCCTGTTCCTGCAGCAGCGTGGTGATGTGGCTGTCGCTCAGGGGGCGCACCGGATTCTCGGCGGCGATCATTTTCTTGATCATGGCACGGATGGCGGTCGATGAGCACTCGCCCCCCGAGGCGGTGCCAACGTGGCTGGAAAAAAAATACTTCAGCTCGAAGATGCCGCGCGGGGTATCGATGTACTTCTGGGTGGTGACGCGGGAAATGGTGGATTCGTGGAGTTGCAACTGCGTCGCCACGTCGGCGAGGACCATCGGTTTCATGGCCTCCGGACCCTGTTCAAGAAAGCCCTGCTGCATCTCGACGATGCAGTGGGCCACCCGCAGCAGGGTTTCGTTGCGGCTTTCCAGGCTGCGCAGGAACCAGCGCGCCTCCTGCAAATTGTCGCGCAGGTAGCGATTGTCCGGGCTGTTGTCGGCGCGCTGGATCCGGCTGGCGTAATAGGGGTTGATGCACAGCCGGGGGGCGAATTCGGTATTCAGCGCGACCAGCCAGCGGCCGTCCCGCTTGCGCACGCTAACGTCGGGATTGACGTAACCCGCCTCGACCTCGCGAATGCTGTCGCCCGGGCGTGGCGAAAGGCTCTGGATCAGACGGATGGCGGCGCGAATGTCTTCCTCGCTGGCGCCCAGCCGCCGCGATAGTCCCGCGTAGTCGCCCTCGGCAATGACGCTGAGGTGCCGGTCCACCAAGGCCCGCGCCAAGGCGCAATGGGGCGTGTCGGCGCTGAGCTGGCCAAGCTGGATCAACAGGCAATCGCGCAGATCGATGGCGGCCACACCGGGGGGGTCGAACTGCTGCACCCGGTGCAGCACGGCGAGGATCTCGTCCAGTTCGAAGGCTTCGCCGTCGCGGTTGCAGCCCTCCAGCAGCTCCTCGACGCTCAGGTCGAGGAAGCCATTGTCATCCACCGCGTCGACGATCGCCGTCGCGATGCCGCGGTCGGCGTCCGACATCGGGGTCAGGTTGAGCTGCCAGTAGAGGTGGTCGCGCAGGGATTCGGTAACGCTGTGATAGCTCTCGAAATCGGGTAGCTCACCCTGGGCGCCGGTCGTCGGTAGTGGCGACTGGTAGATGTCTTCCCAGCGGGCGTCGACCGGCAATTCGTCGGGAATCTCCTGGCTCCAGGACTCGCCCGCGTCCGCCGGCTCGATGTCGTTCTCCGCGTCTGCTTCCTCGGCGCCATCGTCATCGGCACCGATTTCGTCGGCCAAGTCCAGCAGGGGGTTGGTGCAGAGCACCTGCTGGATCTCCTGTTGCAGCTCGAGCGCCGAGAGTTGCAGCAACTTGATGGCCTGCTGCAGCTGCGGCGTCATCGACAACTGCTGACCGAGCTTGAGGTGCAGGCCTTGCTTCATGCGCTGACATGGCGGGTGACGGAGTCAGTGCCAGTGTAGCGCTGGCTTGGGGCGGGTTCAAACCTTTAAGCAATTCGTGTGCCGATCCAAGTCAAGCTGGCCGCAGCAACAGCTGGCCGCAGCAACAGCTGGTCATGGCAACAGGTTGGTGCCGCGATCTGGTCGCGGGTTCGTCACAGCGAAAAGTGCTCGCCCAGATAGACTCGGCGCACGGTTGGGTCGGAGAGGATTTCCGTGGGACCGCCTTGCGCGATGGTGCGGCCGCAATCGACGATGTAGGCGCGCTCGCAGATGTCGAGGGTCTCGCGCACATTGTGGTCGGTGATCAGGATGCCGATGCCCTTGGCACGCAGGTGGCGGATGATCTCCTTGATATCGTTCACGGAAATCGGATCGACCCCGGCGAAGGGTTCGTCGAGGAGAATGAACTTGGGCTCCATGGCCAGCGCACGGGCGATCTCCACGCGGCGCCGCTCGCCGCCCGAGAGACTGATGCCCGAGTTGTCGCGCAGATGGCTGATATGGAATTCGGTCAGCAATTCCTCGACCCGCGCCAGCCGTTGCCGGCGGTCCAGATCGCGGCGGATTTCGAGTACTGCGAGCAGGTTCTGGGCAACGCTCAGCTTGCGGAACACCGAGGCTTCCTGGGGCAGGTAGCCGATGCCCTGGCGGGCGCGGCCGTGCATGGGCAGGCCGGTGATGTCGCGGTCGTCGATGCGAATGCGGCCGCGATCCAGGGGCACCAGACCCACGACCATGTAGAAACAGGTGGTCTTGCCGGCGCCGTTGGGGCCCAGCAGGCCGACGACTTCGCCGCTCGATACCGACAGTGAGACGTCGCTGACCACCGCGCGCTTGCGGTAGGACTTGGCGAGATTTTCCGCTTGCAGCGTCGCCATCAGGGCGTGGTTGGCTGCTGCTTGGGCGGGATCACCATGCGAATGCGGCGGTTGGTTTCATCGCCGCGCGCCTGGATCTGCTCCTTGGCGACATCGTAGGTGATGCGCTCGCCTTCGAGTATCGAGCCCTCCTGTTCGATCCGCGCCGCGCCGGTGAGCACCACCACATCCTGGCCCATCTGATAATCGATCTGCCGTGCCCGCGCGTTGACGGGCTTGGCATCCGGCTTCTGCTGTTGGCGATACACCGCAGGTGCTCCCTCGCAGACGATGCGGCTTGCCTCGCCATTGGCGAAGTGCACCGTGACCTTGTCGGCGTCGATATGCAGACTGCCTTGATCGATGCGCACCGAGCCCTCGTAGACCACGACGTCGCCGCGATCGTCGCGGTGGGCACGGTCGGATTCGATCTGAATGGGCTGCTGGCTATCCTCGGGCAGGGCCTGTGCCAGCGCGGGCAGCAGCAGGGCGAAAAATGCCAGCAGTGCCGGGCATTTCGGCAATGGATTACTGCCCATTAGAGGATGATTTCCCATAGTGGATTGCAGCCATTAGCGGATTGCAGCCCATTAATGGATTGCAGCCCATTGGCGGATTGCAGCCCAGCGGCGGATTACTGCGGACGATGGACACTGCGCACTCGCGACAGCAGGTGATAGGACTGCTGCTGGAGATCGCCATCGAGGCCGATGGCATCAGTGGTCGAATTGGGCGCGAGCAGTTTCACGGCCTGATCGGTTTGCAGGCGCTCCGCATCTGGCAGGTACACCAACTTCTCCGTCCTCAATTCGTTCTTGCCCTGGGGTCCGTCCCGCCAGACGACCACGTTTTCGTACAGTTCGACGCGGCGGTCGGCATTGTGGAGCACCCCGGTATCGGCCTTCAAGTGCCAGGGTTCGTTGCGGCTCTGGCTGCCGCTGGCGTTCTGGCCGCCGTGGGCGAGGAGGCGTGGCTGGGTCATCACCACCTCGTCGCGGGACTCGAAGTAGCTGCTCTCCACCGCGTTCAGGCGATAGCTGAGCCTGCCCTGGGCGTCGAACTTGCGGGTCAGTGTGGTGCGCATGTAGCTGTCGGCGGTCGGCAGCTGGGTGCCGCGGCCGCGGGCCCGGCCGTCGAACAGGTCCGGCAGGGCGTCCCAGAACAACACGAAGGCCAGTGCCACCACGGCCGCGGCGATCACCAGCGCGAAATTCTTCACGGCGCGGCGTCCAGCAGGTCGGCGCGTCCCTGGGCGCGCAGGATGAATTCCGCGGCTTCGCGGGCGGCGCCGGCACCGCCGGGAAGGCTGGCCCGCCAGGGCGCGCGTGCGGCGACCGTGGCGGCCGCGTCGGCGACCGTCATGCCGAGGCCGACGGCGAGGATGGCGGACAGGTCGGGCAGGTCATCGCCCATGTAGGCGACGGCGCCGAGGTCACTGCCCCAATCGGGAAAATTTGCCGCCACCAGCTCGCGCAGCGCCACCAGCTTGTCCTCCCGGCCTTGCAGCAGATGATCGACACCGAGTTCGGCGGCGCGGCGCGCCACGATGGGCGAGTTGCGCGCGGTGATGATGCCGACCTGGATCCCGGCGCGACGCAGCAATTTGATGCCCAGGCCGTCGCGCACGTGGAAGCTCTTGTACTCGCCGCCGTCGGCACCGTAGTGGAGGCGCCCGTCGGTGAGCACGCCGTCCACGTCGAACACCATCAGCCGCACGGCGACTGCCGCCAGTGCGCAGTTCTTTTCTGCCTTGCCGGTCATACCACGCCCGCCCGCAGCAGATCGTGCATGTGGATGACGCCGGCGGGTTTGCTGGCCTCGGTCACCACCAGGGCGGTGATCTTGTGGCTCTCCATGATGCCGAGCGCTGCGGCGGCGAGCATGTCCGCGGGCACCGTCTTGCAGCTGCGGGTCATCACTTCGCCGACCCGCGCCACATTGATGTCCACCTGGTGATCGATGGCGCGACGCAGGTCGCCGTCGGTGAACACGCCGAGCAATTCGCCATCGTCATTGACCACGGTGGTGAGGCCAAAGCCCTTCTGGGTCATCTCCAGGAGTGCGTGACGCAACAGCTGATCCTCCGTCACCCGCGGCACTTCGCCGCCGCCATGCATGATCTCCCCAACCTTTAGCAGCAGCCGGCGACCGAGCTTGCCGCCAGGGTGGGAGAAGGCGAAATCCTCGGCGCTGAAGCCACGCTTTTCGAGCAGGGCGACCGCCAGGGCATCGCCCATCACCAGGGTCACCGTGGTGCTGGTGGTCGGCGCCAGACCGAGCGGGCAGGCTTCCTGGGCGACGCTGACGTCGAGATGAACGTCGGCGGTGCGCGCCAGCAGCGAGTTGGGTGCTCCGGTCATGGCGATCAGCGGAATCGCGAGGCGCTTGAGCAGGGGGATCAGGGTAGTGATCTCGCTGGTCTCGCCGGAGTTGGAGATCGCGATCACCAGATCCTCGCGGGTGATCATGCCCAGATCGCCATGGCTGGCTTCGCCGGGGTGGACGAAAAAGGCGGGGGTTCCGGTGCTGGCCAGGGTCGCCGCGATCTTGTTGGCGATATGTCCGGACTTGCCCATGCCGGTGACGATGGTGCGTCCGCGGCAGGCGAGGAGCAGTTCGCAGGCGGTCGCGAATTCGGCGCCAATGCGTTCGGTCAGGCCCTGGACCGCGGCGGCCTCGATCGCGATGGTGCGCCGCGCCGACGCGATGGGATCGATGTCCCGCATGAAAAGGTAACTGCCGCTGCGCGAAATGGCGGCAAGTATACCAACAACGACCCCGGCACCCGGTTCTTCACTGCCGACAACGCTGACTCCCGCGCCCAGAACATCATTTGCCCCACCGGTTATTTGCCCCACCGGTTATTTGCCCCATGGGTGACTTTTGCCACGGGGTGACGGTTCTCCACCGCCGAGAACAGGTCCGGTCACTGGCACGGACGCCGATGGTGTGGTCGTCGATGGTGCGGGCGTCGATGCAGTTGCCATCGATGGAGCGGTCATCGATGGAGCGGTCATCGATGGTGTTATAGTGCGCGGCGGCGAAATTTGCGTGTCCGGATTCGTTTGCGTCCCCTGGGAGCGCGCGACTCGTCTCCCAACTCTGCCGTTCCCAGCTGCCGCGGAGCCGTCTGCCCATGGATATCGATGCCATCAAAGAACGCTTGGGCGCCGCCTTGGCGGGTTGCGAGGTGCAGGTGGCGAGCGAGGGCAACC
>DASUDS010000005.1:0-38189 GCA_036275455.1 Porticoccaceae bacterium | reverse complement strand
ATAGATGTTGTCGACGAACATGAGCACGTCGCGACCCTCGTCGCGGAAGTACTCGGCCATGGTCAGCCCGGTCAGCGCCACCCGCAGGCGGTTGCCCGGCGGCTCGTTCATCTGGCCGTACACCAGCGCCACCTTGTCGAGTACGTTCGACTCCTTCATCTCGTGATAGAAGTCGTTGCCCTCGCGGGTGCGCTCGCCCACGCCGGCAAACACGGAGAAGCCGGAGTGCTCCATGGCGATGTTGCGGATCAGCTCCATCAGGGTCACGGTCTTGCCCACGCCGGCACCGCCGAACAGGCCGACCTTGCCGCCCTTGGCGATCGGCATGATCAGATCGATGACCTTGATGCCGGTTTCGAGCAGCTCGACCGCGGAGGATTGATCCGCATAGCTCGGCGGTGCCCGGTGGATTGGCATGCGCTTGTCGTGGGCGACGGGGCCGGCCTCGTCGATGGGGTTGCCGAGCACGTCCATGATGCGGCCGAGGGTGCCCTGGCCCACCGGCACCGCAATCGGCTGCCCGGTGTTGGTGACGCCCAGGCCGCGGCTGACGCCTTCGGAGGAGCCCATGGCGATGGTGCGCACCACGCCGTCGCCGAGCTGCTGCTGCACCTCCAGAATGAGCCCCTTGTCGTCCACGGTCAGGGCGTCATAGACCTTGGGCACGTTGTCGCGGGGAAATTCCACGTCGATGACGGCGCCGATGATCTGCACGATACGTCCGCTACTCATTCTCTAATCCTCTCGCAATAACGATGGCTGTATCCGGCCCGATCAGACGGCGGCCGCGCCGCTGACGATTTCCGACAGCTCCTGGGTGATCGCCGCCTGCCGCGCCTTGTTGTACAGCAGCTCCAGTTCGTCGATCAGGCTGCCGGCGTTCTCGGTGGCGCTCTTCATCGCCACCATGCGGGCCGCCTGTTCGCAGGCCTTGTTTTCCACTACGCCCTGGTACACCTGGGACTCGATGTAGCGCGCCAGCAAGCCATCGAGCAATGCCTTGGCGTCGGGCTCGTAGAGATAGTCCCAGTGGTGCTTGATCTTGGTGTCGGCGACCGGCTCCAGTGGCAGCAGTTGCTCCACGGTGGGCTGCTGGGTCATGGTGTTCAGGAACTTGTTGCTGACCAGGAACAGGCGGTCGATGCGCTGCTCCTCGTAGCTGTCGAGCATCACCTTGACACTGCCGACCAGCGCCTGGGCGGACGGCGAGTCCCCGAGGTCGCGCACGGTGGCCACCAGATTGCCGCCGCGGCTGCCGAAAAACGTGCTGGCCTTGGCGCCGACCGTGCAGACGTCGATGGCCACACCCTGGCGCTGCCACTCGATCATCGCCTTCAGCGTGGCCTTGAACAGGTTCACGTTCAGGCCGCCGCACAGGCCACGGTCGGTGGAGATGACGATGAAGCCGACCCGCTTGACCTCGCGCGCCGCCATGTAGTGGTGACGGTACTCGGCGGACGCATTGGCGATATGCCCGACCACGGCGCGAATCCGCTCCGCATAGGGTTTGCCCAGCGCCATCTGGTCCTGGGCGCGGCGCATCTTGCTGGCCGCGACCATTTCCATGGCGCTGGTGATCTTCTGCGTACTCTTGACGCTGTTGATCTTGGTCTTGACTTCTTTTCCGACAGCCATCGGCGCTCAGTCTCCGCGGTTTCGGGCGCTTACCAGGTCTGGGTAGCGACGAACTGGTCGAGTGCAGCCTTGAACGCAGCCTCGATCTCGCTGTTCCAGTCGCCCTTCTGGTTGACCCGGCCCATCAGTTCGCCATGGGACGACTTCATGTAGGACAGCAACGCCGCTTCGAAAGCGCCGACCTTGCTGACCTCGACGGATTTCAGATAACCCTCGTTGGCGGCGTAGAGCACCACGCCCATCTCCGCCACGCTGAGCGGCGAGTACTGGGCCTGCTTCATCAGTTCGGTGACGCGCTGGCCGTGTTCGAGCTGGGCGCGGGTGGCTTCGTCCAGATCGGAGGCGAACTGCGAGAACGCCGCCAGTTCGCGATACTGAGCGAGTGCCAGACGAATCCCGCCACCGAGCTTCTTGATGATCTTGGTCTGCGCCGAGCCACCCACGCGGGAGACCGACAGACCGGCGTTCATCGCCGGGCGCACGCCGGCATTGAACAGATCGGTTTCGACGAAGATCTGGCCGTCGGTGATCGAGATCACGTTGGTCGGTACGAACGCGGACACGTCGCCGGCCTGGGTCTCGATGATCGGCAGCGCGGTCAGCGAACCGGTCTGGCCCTTGACCTCGCCCTGGGTGAACTTCTCGACATAGTCGGCGTTGACGCGGGCGGCGCGCTCCAGCAGGCGGGAGTGCAGGTAGAAGACGTCGCCGGGATAGGCTTCACGTCCCGGCGGGCGGCGCAGCAGCAGGGAGATCTGCCGGTAGGCCCAGGCCTGCTTGGTCAGATCGTCGTAGATGATCAGCGCGTCCTGACCGCGATCACGGTAGTACTCACCCATGGTGCAACCGGCGTAGGGCGCCAGAAACTGCATCGAAGCGGGATCGGAGGCGGTGGCCGCGACCACGATGGTGTGGGCCATGGCGCCGTGCTCTTCCAGCTTGCGCACCACGTTGGCGACGGTGGAGGACTTCTGACCGACCGCCACATAGATACATTTGATGCCGGTATTCTTCTGGTTGATGATCGCGTCGATGGCGATCGCGGTCTTGCCGATCTGGCGGTCGCCGATGATCAGCTCGCGCTGGCCGCGCCCGACCGGCACCATGGCATCGATGGCCTTGAGCCCGGTCTGTACCGGCTGATCCACGGATTGGCGGTCGATAACGCCGGGAGCGACCTTCTCTAGTGCATCGGTCAGCTTGGCATTGATAGGGCCGCGGCCGTCGATCGGGTTGCCCAGCGCATCCACCACGCGGCCTTCCAGTTCGGGGCCGATGGGCACTTCCAGAATACGTCCGGTGCAGCGGGCTTTCTGGCCTTCGGCGAGCTTGAGGTAGTCGCCGAGAATCACCGCACCGACGGAGTCGCGCTCGAGGTTGAGGGCCATGCCGTAGAGGCCACCCTCGAAGGCGATCATCTCGCCGTACATCACGTTGCGCAGACCGTGGATCCGCACGATGCCGTCGGATACCGAAACGATGGTTCCCTCATCCTGGGCTTCGGCCGCCACTTCGAGGCGTTCGATCCGCTGGCGGATCAGTTCACTGATTTCGGAGGGATTCAGTTGCTGCATGTCGTGATTCCTCGATCCTAGGAAAGTAGTGCATCCGCGAGCTTGTTCAGCCGCCCGCGCAACGACCCGTCGATGACGGTGTCGCCGGCACGAATGATGGCACCGCCGATCAGCGTCGGGTCGATCGAGACCTGGATGCGGACCTCGCGCCCCAGTCGCTTCACCAACGCCGCCACAAGACGCTGCTGCTGGGCCTCATCGATGGGCGCCGCACTGGCCACCTCGACTTCCACCAACCGCTGGTGTTCGGCCTTGAGCGCCAGAAACTGTTCCAACAGTACCGGCAGCAGCAACAGGCGATCGTTGTCTGCCAGCACCTGAACGAAATTGCGCAGCGGCGCGCCGAGCCGATCGCCGGCCAGGTCGATCAGCAATTGCCCGCGCTGGGCGCGGGCCAGGGCCGGCGAACGCAGCAGCGCGGCAAGCTGCGCCTCCTCGGCAAACTGGGCCAGCAGGGCCAGCCCCTCCGACCAGGATTCCAGAGCATGGTCGGCAACGGCGACTTCGAATGCCGCCTTTGCATAGGGACGCGCCAGGGTACTGAGTTCGGCCATGGTCGATTCCTACAGCTGGGCAGCCAGGTCTTCCACCAACTCGCTGTTGGCGGCGGCACCGATCTCGCGACGAAGAATCCGCTCCGCGCCCGCGACCGCCAGGCTGGCGACCTTGTTGCGCAGGTCTTCCCGGGCACGGTTGAAATCGCGCTCGATCTCGGCCTCTGCGGCAACCTTGATGCGCTCGGCCTCTTCGACAGCCCGGGTCTTGGCTTCGTCGATGATGCTGTTGGCCTGGCGACGCGCCTGCTCGACGATCGCCGCGGCCTCTTGCTTGGCTTCCTTGAGATGCTCCGCAACCCGATCCTGAGCAAGCTCGAGGTCACGAACGGCGCGGTCGGCGGCGGCCAGACCATCGGCGATCTTCTTCTCGCGCTCCTGCATGGCGCCGATGATCGGCGGCCACACATACTTGGCACAGAACCAGACAAAGATGGCGAAGGACAGCACTTGCCCGAGAATGGTCAGATTGATGTTCACATCAACACCCCTGGTTGGTGATGGCTTGCGGCATCAGCCCCCGGCCACCGCAAACAGCAGGTACAGGCCGATACCCACGCCGATCATGGGTACCGCGTCGACCAGACCCATGACGACGAAGAACTGGGTACGCAGCACGGGGATCAGCTCGGGCTGACGTGCCGCGCCTTCGAGGAACTTGCCGCCCAGCAGGGCCACCCCGATGGCGGCGCCCACGGCGCCGAGACCCATGACCAGTGCCCCAGCCAGATAAATCAGTGCAGTTTCCATGGTTGCTCCCTTACTTGAAGTGTCGATTGACGACGGTCGGTTGACGTGGGTGGATGAAAAACGGTGCTCAGTGTTCTTCCACTGCGAAGGCCATCGACAGATAGACGATGGTCAGCACCATGAAGATATAGGCCTGCAGGAAAATGATCAGGATGTGGAAAATCGCCCAGGGCACCGAGAGGATCCACTGCAGCTTCCAGGACAACAGGGCGATCAGGATGAAGATCATCTCTCCGGCATAGAGGTTGCCGAACAACCGCAGGCCTAGCGAAATCGGCTTGGCGATCAGGGTCACCGTCTCCAGCAGGAGGTTGACCGGCAAGCCCCACTTGCCGAAGGGGTGAAAGGACAGTTCGGCGGCAAATCCGCCCAGGCCCTTCTGCTTGACGCTGAAAAACAGGATCAGGGCGAAAACGCTGAGCGCGAGGCCCATGGTCACGTTGACATCGGTCGAGGGCACGACCTTCAGATAGGGAACGCCCGCCAGGTCCGCGGCCTTGGGCAGGAAGTCGATGGGAATCAGGTCCATGATATTCATCAACAGCACCCACACGAATACGGTGAGCGCCAAGGGCCCAACGAGCTTGCTCTCGTAGGGGAACATGCTCTTGATGGTGCCGTTGACGAAGTCGACCGCCATCTCCACCAGGTTCTGGCCGCGCCCGGGCACCCCCGTGGTGACCTTTGCGGCAACCATTCTGAAGAACAGCAGGAAGACGATGCCGAGCACCACCGAGAACCCCAGGGTATCGACGTTGACTGCCCAGAAACCCATTTCGGCAATTTCGGTATTGCTGTGCGCAATGCCCCAGGTGCCGTCGGCACGCTGACCGTAGGTCAGATTGGTCAGGTGGTGGGCGATGTACTCGCCGGAGGAGTGGGCGCCACTTTCCGCTGCCATAACTCGTTCTTCCCAACAGATACTGGACCGGCCGACAGCCTGGTCCCGAATGCATGCTCACGCGCCGTTCAGCGTCGCCCTGCGCGGCTGGCCCCGGAAATCAGCGGCCCCAGCCACTGCACGCCCAGCATCAGCCCAAAGGTGCCGATCAGCGGCAGCGCGTTCGGACCCCCGAATCGGTCCGCAAACAATCCAAAAACCAGGGCAAAGCCCAGGATGATCACCGCCAGCTTGACGACTTCCGCGGCCAGAAACGCCGCCATCACGGCGCCTGCGCCGCGTCGCCCGCCCAGCGCGACGATGCCAGACGCCAGGTTTGCCAGCAGTGCAATCATGCCGCCGGCGACCGCCGGCCCCAAGGCGCCGGACGCTTTCCACCAAAGGCCCATGGCTACGACCACCAGCAGCAGCCCCTGTAGCAACAGCGACCGCCACAACATTGACCTCAGCGACAGGGACGCCAGATTTTCGCTACCGGTCATCGGCGGCTGCTTGCCGCGATCCGTGCCGGCTCCCGAAACCATGCCTGAAAAGCATCGCTGTGCCGCCCTGAAAGCGCGCGCATTATAGTTAGCGCCCCGAAGCTGGGCAAGGCAAACCCCGTCATGACGTTCGTTAAATTGATCTCGCGCCAGGGTTAGCGCGGCCCATCGGTCACCGGATGCGCTCGATGATGCCTTCCAGCACCTCCAGATCGCTGTAGTGAATGATCAGCTGCCCGCCCCGGCGACGGCTGCGCAGCTCCACCCTGGTGCCCAGGCGCTCGCCCAGATCTTCTTCGAGCCGATGGACGTCGGCGTCGCCCCGCTCCGCCACCTTGGCCACTGGCGGACGGTGCCAGTTGTTGACCAGGGTTTCGGTCTGGCGGACCGTCAGCCCGCCGGCCACCACCCGTCGCGCCGCGGTGAGCTGGTCGTTGCCCTCCAGGCCCAGCAGGGCACGGGCGTGCCCCATTTCCAGATCGCCGCGCAACAGAAGCTCCTGGACCTCGGGGGAAAGCTTTACCAGCCGCATCAGGTTGGCTACCGTGGTTCGCGACTTGCCGACCGCCGTGGCGACCTGCTGCTGACCGAGACCGAATTCGTCCTGGAGGCGGGTCAGCGCAATGGCTTCCTCCATGGCATTGAGATTTTCGCGTTGAATGTTCTCAATCAGCGCCAAGGCGAGGGTCGTTTCGTCGTCGACCTGCTTGATCAACACCGGTACCCGTTGCAGCCCGGCAAGCTGGGCGGCCCGCCAGCGGCGTTCGCCGGCAATGATCTCGTAGTCGTCCCCGTTGCGGTGGCGGACTACCAGGGGCTGCATCAAGCCCTGCTGGCGGATCGATTCGGCGAGCTGCTCCAGGGCCTCGGGATCCATGTCGCGGCGCGGTTGGTAGCGGCCACGGTGCAGGCACTCCACCGGCAGGGTACGGAAGTCTCCCACGACCTTGTCGAGTGCGGCATCGACGTCGACTGGACCGGATTGGCTGCCGCCCAGGAGGGCATCCAGACCGCGCCCCAAACCCTTGCGGCGACTGCTCACGGGGCCTCTCCCGCAGCGAGGCGACGCAGGACTTCATCGGCCAGGGCGAGATAGGCGACGGCGCCGCGCGAATAGCGATCGTAGTGCAGGATCGACTGGCCGTGGCTCGGTGCCTCTGCCAGGCGCACATTGCGAGGAATCACAGTCTGGTACACCCGCTTGCCAAAATAGTGGTGCAGTTGATCGGAGACTTCGGTGGTCAGGCTGTTGCGGGCATCGTACATGGTCCGCAGGATGCCCTCTACCTTGAGACGGGGATTGGCCGCGCGGCTCACCTGGGAGATGGTGTCGATCAGCGCGGTGAGGCCCTCGAGGGCATAGTACTCGCACTGCATGGGAATGATGACGCTGCCGGCGGCCACCAGAGCATTGACGGTGAGCATGTTGAGTGAAGGCGGGCAATCGATGATCACGAACTGATGCGCCGCCGTGGCCAGCAATTCCAGCAGCCGGCGCTCCCGCCCGGAAAGCTCCAGCAGTTCGACCTCCGCGGCGGTCAGATCGCCGTTTGCGGGCAGCAGGTCGTATCCGGCTCCAGGACAGCGTTGCAGAATTTGCGCGAGCGGCGCCTTGCCCACCAGACCATCGTAGGCGGAGCAGCTCAGGGTATTCTTGTCGACGCCGCTGCCCATGGTGGCATTGCCCTGTGGATCGAGGTCGACCAGGAGCACCCTGTGGCCCAAATGCGCCAGCGCCGCCGCCAAATTGACGCTGGTCGTGGTCTTGCCCACGCCACCCTTCTGATTGGCGATCGCGTAGATGCGAGTCAAGCGCTAGCCCTCCGGACCTCGATCAGATGACGATGGGCGGCCTCGCCCGGAACCGCCAACGGGTTGCAGGCGCCAATCTCGAAGGGTTCGGGAAGATTCGTTTCCCCAGGCACCGGCCAAGCACCCTTGAGTGCGTAGAGCGTTCCCCGAGGCTCCGCCAGATGGCCGGCACGGCGAACGAAATCGGGCAGCGAAGCAAACGCGCGGCTCAGCACACCCGCGAATTCCGCATCTTCACTCCAGTGCTCCACGCGCGCCTGAACGACCCGAACATTGTCGAGTCGCAACGCGATCTTCACCTGGGTCAGAAAGCGGACCTTGCGACCGCCGCTGTCGAGCAGGGTAAAGTGGCACTGGGGAAGCCAGATCGCCAAGGGAATTCCCGGCAGACCGGCGCCACTGCCCACGTCGACAAAGCGCGTACCTCGCAGAAAAGGAACCACGGCCAGACTGTCGAGCAGATGGCGATCGACCATGGCTTCCGGTTCGTTCACCGCGGTGAGGTTATAGACCTGGTTCCAGCGCCGCAACAGCGCGACATATTCGAGCAGCAGCCCCTCCCGATCGGCGTCGCGCTGTAAACCCAGGGTTTCCAGCCCCAGCGCCAATCGCTCGCCCAGCGCTGCGAGCAACTTCGATCCCGCCACCGCAGATTCAGGCACTGCGCTGGCACTGCGCTGCGCGCTTTTTCAGAAAGATCGCCAGCAGCGATACGGCTGCTGGCGTGACCCCCGGGATGCGCGCAGCGCGGCCAAGCGTATCCGGCACCGCGGCGCCGAGTTTCTGGCGGACTTCGTTGGACAGGCCAATCACCGCGCCGTAGTCGAAGTCCGGTGGAATCGGTGTCGATTCCTGCTTGCGCAGGCGCTCTATTTCCTGGCGCTGACGCTCGATGTAGCCGGCATACTTGGCTTCGATTTCCACTTGCATGCCAATGGCGGGATCGACGCAATCGGGGTCCATCTCGGCCAGCGTGGCATAGTCGATCTCCGGCCGGCGCAACAGCTCCAGCAGGGAAGACTCCGGCCCGGGTGATTGCGCCAGACGTTGCGCCAAGGCCTCGGCCAGCGCGCTGCCGGTCTTCACCCGGGTGGTGGCGAGCCGGGAATGTTCCTTTTCGATCGCCTCGCGCCGCGCACAGAACACCGCCCAGCGCTGGTCGTCGACCAGGCCCAGGCGGCGTCCGGTCTCGGTCAGGCGCAGATCGGCATTGTCTTCGCGCAACAGCAACCGATATTCGGCACGGCTGGTGAACATGCGATAGGGCTCGCGCGTGCCGTGGGTGATGAGGTCGTCCACCATCACTCCCAGATAGGCCTGATCGCGGCCCGGTATCCAGGGTTCGCGCTGTTGTACCTGCAACGCTGCGTTGACCCCGGCCAGGAGACCCTGGGCGGCGGCTTCCTCGTAACCAGTGGTGCCGTTGATCTGGCCGGCGAAGAACAGACCGCCCAAGCTCTTCGTTTCCAACGTCGGCCGCAGGTGGCGAGGGTCGAAGAAATCGTATTCGATGGCGTAACCGGGGCGGGTGATATGCGCCGCCTCGAAACCGCGAATGGAACGCACCAGCGCCAGTTGGACATCAAAAGGCAGGCTGGTGGAAATGCCGTTCGGGTAGACCTCGTGCGTGTTCAGGCCCTCGGGCTCGATGAACACCTGGTGGCTGGTGCGCTCTGCAAAGCGCACCACCTTGTCTTCGATCGAGGGGCAATAGCGCGGACCGAGACCTTCGATCACGCCGGTATACATGGGGGAACGATCCAGCCCGGCACGGATGATGTCGTGGGTTGCCGCATTGGTATGGGTGATCCAGCAACTCACCTGGCGGGGATGCTGATCCACGGTGCCCAAATAGGACATTACCGGCACCGGACAATCGCCCGGCTGCTCGATCAATCCGGTCAGCTTGATGGAGCGGGCATCGATGCGCGGAGGGGTACCGGTTTTCAGCCGCTCCACCTGGAACGGCAATTCCCGCAAGCGCTCGGCAAGACGCACCGCCGGGGGATCTCCGGCACGGCCACCGGCATGATTTTCGAGTCCGATGTGGATGCGCCCGGCCAGGAAAGTGCCCGCGGTCAATACCACCGCCCGGGCACGAAACTCGATGCCCGTGGCAGTAACGACGCCAACCACCCGCTCGCCGTCAACGATCAAGTCATCTATGGCTTGCTGAAAGAGCGAAAGATTGGGTTGATTCTCCAGTACCTGGCGAACCGCCGCCTTGTAAAGGACGCGATCGGCCTGGGCCCGCGTGGCGCGCACCGCCGGCCCCTTGCGCGCATTCAGTACCCGAAACTGGATGCCACCGAGATCGGCCGCTCTGGCCATCACCCCACCCAGGGCATCGATCTCCTTGACCAGATGACTCTTGCCGATACCGCCAATGGCCGGATTGCAGGACATCTGGCCGAGGGTCTCGATGTTGTGGGTCACCAGCAATGTGGCGCACCCCATGCGGGCAGCCGCCAGACTGGCTTCGGTGCCGGCATGGCCGCCACCGATCACAATGACATCGAATGGGAGCATGGTAACCACGGCACGATCTGCCGAGATCAGGGGGGTTGCTCATTATAGGCGAAGGGGGGCGGGCGATGGCCCAGCCAGCCAAGTCTCGGGCTGATCCCAATTGATCAAGACATGGCATTGTTCAAGCAATGGTTCATTCAATAGTGATGTATAGAAAATGATTGTAGTAATAGGGCCCGATAAATCTGTTGTAAACCAAATAAAATAAAATAAAATCAAAAAGTTGAGCGGATTTTTACTTGGGGTTAAGCTGCGTTTGAGCGCCTGTGTCTGGTGCCGGGACGCGCAGGCGTGCGGTTGGCCGGCAGGGCCGATCCCGGTTTTCTGTGGACGGTTCTGCTAGATTCAAACAGGTTGTTCACCGGTTGGCGCAATCCCGGGACGCCGCCGCATCAGCTGCTCTGCCCGCCCTGCAATGTGGTCGGGACGACAGCGGCTCCTGGGCTGGATCCAACCCGGGCCCCACGAACCCGGTACGGTGGGCAAAATACCGAGTGCTGAACATATGCGTACGGAACATATTAGTGTTGCGGAGCGAATACTGCGTTGAACTGGCGATGAAACTTGCTTAGAATCCGCGCCCCTGAGCGGCCTTGGGCGCGATCCACACTGGAGCCCGGTACCAATGAAACGCACTTTTCAACCCAGTAACCTGCCGCGCAAGCGGACCCATGGATTCCGAGCGCGCATGGCTACCGCCAAAGGGCGCCTGGTACTCAAGCGCCGTCGCGCCAAGGGACGCAAGCGCCTTACCGTTTGAGCCGGCAATGCCGGCTCCCGGTTCTGCCGTTGGCGGCACCTTTCCCCGTTCCAGCCGGCTACTCACCAGCGCCGAGTTCCAGGCGGTATTCGCCGCGCCAGACCGGCGGATCTCCCGTCGTCACTACCTGCTGTTGGTGAAATTCAATTCTGCGCTCGGTCCGCGGCTCGGGTTGGTGGTCGCGCGCAAGACCATCCGCTTGGCTACCCGCCGCAATCGCATCAAACGCGTTGCTCGTGAAACTTTTCGACTTCAGGCCCACCAGCTGGGCTGCATCGATGTCCTGTTTTTGCCACGCCGGGGGATGGACGAGCTACCCCCCGCTCGGCAAACTCGCCTGCTTCAAGAAGCCTGGTTGGAACTCAACAAGGCCCTGATGGGAGAAGCCCGACCGTGCTCGCTCGAATCCTCATCGGATTGATTCAAGGTTATCGCTGGTTGTTGAGTCCCCTGCTTGGAGCGCACTGCCGCTTCTATCCCAGCTGTTCCGCCTATGGCGTGGAAGCACTGCGCATTCACGGTGGCGCCAGGGGCTGCTGGCTGCTCGCCGGCCGAATTTGTCGGTGTCACCCCTGGAATGCCGGCGGGGTTGATCCGGTACCACCGGTGATTTCGGCACGGAGACCTTGAACGTGGATTGGCAACGAAATCTGTTGGTGGCGGCCATGATCGCCGTATTTGCGGTGCTGTTCGTGCGCTGGAATCAGTTTCAGGAGTCACGGCTGCCGCCACCCGCAGCCGCTGCTGAAGGGGTATATGTTCCCGACGCTGCGCCGGGAAATCCCGACGTGGTGCCGGCACCTGGGTTGTCCGGTCAAAGCACAGATAGCAGATTGGTGACGGTGGAAACCGATGTGCTGCGGTTGGTAATCGACACCCAAGGCGGTGATCTGGTGCGGGCCGAACTGTTGCACTACCCACTGTCCCAGGAGCCGGATTCTCCCGTCTTCGTGATGCTCAATCGCACCCGGGAGCAAGTCTATGTGGCGCAAAGCGGTCTGATCGGAGCCAATGGCACGGATCGAGACGGTGAGCGGCCCACTTTCACGGCGGAGCGCCAGAAATTCGTGTTGGGCGCTGCCGAGGAATTGCGGATTCCGCTGTACTTGCAGCAGGGGCAGGTCGCAATCATCAAGGAATTCGTGGTGCGGCGCGGGGATTATCTGGTCGATCTGCGCTATCGGGTGGAAAACCGCGGCGCATCGCCCTGGGTCGGGCGCCTGTTCGGGCAGATCCAGCGCGATCGCTCAGACCCCGTGGTAAGTGGCGCTTTTGGCATGCAGCCCTACCTGGGTGCGGCGTTGTCCACAACCGATGAAAATTACAAGAAGCTGGGATTCGACGCGCTCGATGAAGAAGCATTCGAAACCGAGCGCGACGGCGGCTGGGTTTCCATGGTGCAGCATTATTTCATCAGCGCCTGGATTCCGCCGAGTGGCGACCGAAACCGTTTTCAATTGCGGCGGCTGGGTGATCGCGAACTCTATACCCTCGGTTTTGTCGGCGCGGAACAGCGGGTCGATCCTGGACAGAGCGCAGATTTCGGTGCCGGGTTCTACATTGGCCCGAAGGATCAGAACCGACTGGAAAAAATCGCTCCTTATCTGGATCTGACCGTCGATTACGGTTGGCTGTGGTGGCTGGCAAAGCCGCTGTTCGCCGGGCTCAAGGGACTGCATGCGCTGCTGGGTAATTGGGGATGGGCCATAGTCCTGGTTACCGTGTTGATCAAACTCCTTTTTTTCCCGCTGTCCGCGGCGAGTTATCGCTCGATGGCGAAAATGCGCAAACTCCAGCCGGAAATGCTGAGTCTGCGCGAACGCTTCGGCGACGATCGGCAGAAGCTTTCGCAGGAAGTGATGGCGCTGTATAAAAAGGAAAAGGTAAACCCCATGGGCGGGTGTCTGCCGATGCTGATCCAGATGCCCGTATTCATCGCCCTGTACTGGGTATTGAGTGAAAGTGTCGAGCTGCGTCAGGCGCCCTGGATACTGTGGATAACCGATCTGTCGGTGCGCGATCCACTGTATGTCCTGCCGCTGCTGAACGGACTCAGCATGTATGTCTTGCAGACGTTGCAGCCAGCGCCGCCCGACCCCACCCAGGCCAAGGTGATGAAGATCATGCCAGTGGCGTTCTCGATTTTCTTTGTGCTGTTCCCGGCCGGGCTGGTGCTGTACTGGACGGTGAACAGTATTTTGTCCATCGCCCAGCAGTGGGCGATCACCAGGCGCATTGAATCCACTTGAGCGTGCGCGCTGCATGGCCGCTGGCAGGAAACCCGGTGATGGCGAAGGGCCATGGCTGTTGAAAGCATCGTTGCCGTGGCCACCCCCAAGGGGCGTGGCGGCATCGGCGTGGTGCGCATCTCGGGGAGTGATCTCGGCAGCTGGCTGCCACGGTTGATCGACCGGCCCGTCGTGCCGCGGCGTGCCGTTCATGGCGCATTCATCGATGCCGGGGGAGCCCTGATCGACCAAGGCGTACTGCTGTTTTTCCCGGCGCCAGCCTCGTTCACCGGCGAGGACGTGATCGAACTTCAGGGGCACGGCAGTCCGGTGGTGATGGACATGCTGGTGCGTCGTGCGCTGGAGTTGGGCGCAAGGCCGGCGCGCGCCGGCGAATTCAGTGAACGCGCCTTTCTCAACGGCAAGCTCGATCTGGTGCAGGCGGAGGCAGTGGCCGATCTGGTCGCGGCTGAATCCGAGGCAGCCGCGCGGGCAGCGCTGCGTTCGCTCCAGGGAGAGTTTTCACGCCAGGTCGAGCGCATTGGTGATCAGCTGATCCAGCTTCGCGTGCTGGTGGAGGCGGGGCTCGATTTTTCTGATCAGGATATCGAGTTCGTTGCCGCGGAGGCTATGCGGCAGAAATTGGCTGCGCTGGTAGCGGAGTTGACCGAGCTGATGGCCAAGGCTCGCCAGGGAAGCCAGTTGCGCGAGGGTTTTCGGATCGCCATCGTGGGCCGCCCCAACGCGGGCAAGTCGAGCCTGTTCAACGCGCTGTCCGGCCTCGATGCCGCCATCGTGACGGCCGCGCCGGGTACGACCCGGGACGTGATGAAGGAGGCGGTCGAATTCGAGGGCATTTCGTTTCAATTGCTCGATACAGCGGGACTCCGCGAGAGCCTGGATCCGATAGAGCGGGAAGGCATGCGGAGGGCTCGCGACGCACTCGCCAACGCTGACCAGGTGTTGTTGGTGATCGATGCGCAGGGCGATGTTGCGGCGGAAACAGCCGCCTTTTTGGCCGACGAGTTGACCGGCCAGGAAGACCCGGAGCGCCTGACGCTGGTGCTCAACAAGATCGATCTGTCGGGGCACACCCCAGGGCGGTGTGCATTGCCACTCCATGCGGTGGCGGTGTCGGTAGCCACCGGCGCGGGCATGGATGTACTGCGGGCACATCTCGTGGAGATCGCTGTCGGTGGAGGGAGCACGGAAGGGCAGTTCATGGCCCGGCGTCGGCATCTGGCCGCCCTGGCGGCGGCGTTCGCCCATCTCCGCAGCGCGCTGGACAGCGTCGAGCGGGTTCCTCCCGAGTTGATTGCCGAGGAGCTTCGGCAAGCACATCAGGAACTGGGCCGCATCACCGGGACGTTTGGCAGCGACGATTTGCTCGGCCAGATTTTCTCCGGCTTCTGCATCGGGAAATAGGCAAAGCCCGGGGGTTCGGCCTCAACCTGAAGCCGGAACCAAATCATGGCCACGGGTCGCCAAAGCCATCTCCCGAGTGTCGTGCGGCAGCATTTCGACTTTTGCACCCACGATGTACAAGCAGCCCACCAGTTGCCCCAAACTTATCCACAAAATTACCCACAAACCGAAATGAAATAACCGCGGATCATGCGTCGGCTGCTGGGCCAGAGCGTTTGATGATTATTGTAACCCATTGAAAAATAAATGAATAAATATGTTTTTTCGCGTTCATGCAAGCACTTTGGCTGTGGATAAATGCCGGCCTTAGGACTACACTCCTCGCCCGATGTGAGCGATACGAACAGTGACCATGGCCGGCGCAGGAGAGGGGTTTTACCTTGGGTGAAGCAATATGGCGGCAGTGCATGGGGTGCCTGCGCGATGAACTGCCGCCCCAACAATTCGAAACCTGGATTCGTCCCCTGCGTGTCGAACAGCCCTCCGAGAATCTGGTGCGCCTGGTGGCGCCCAACCGGTTCGTTCAGGATTGGGTAACCGACAAGTTTCTCGACCGCATCAGCGAGCTCTATCGACAATTGCAAGGCGATCCCGGCATGCAACTCGAAGTGCTGGCCAAACGCCCGACGCCTTCCTGGTCCATGACTCCCGCTTTGGCGGTCGAGGAAGCACCTCTGGCAGTCGAAAGAGTACCTCTGGCAGTCGAGAAAATGTCTCTGGCAGTCGAGAAAGCGCCTCTGGCAATCCAGAGAGCACCGCTGGCCGCCGAGTCAGCGCGCTTCGCTGGATCTCGCGAAGTGGCGCGCATCGACGCGATGCCGCGCGCGGGAACCGCCAGCGCGACCGACAAGGTCGTCAGGGAGCGTGTCGAGAACAATCTGAACGAGAGTTTTGTGTTCGATGCCTTCGTGGAAGGCAAATCTAACCAGCTGGCCTTGGCGGCGGCGCGGCAGGTGGCGCACAATCCCGGTGGCTCCTACAACCCCCTGTTCATTTACGGTGGGGTGGGGCTGGGCAAGACCCACCTGATGCATGCGGTCGGCAACGAATTGCTTGCCACCCGGCCGGGGGCCAGGGTGGTCTACCTGCACTCGGAAAAATTCGTTGCCGACATGGTCAAGGCGTTACAGCTCAACGCCATCAATGAATTCAAGCGGTACTATCGTTCCGTCGATGCGTTGCTCATCGATGATATCCAGTTCTTTGCCAAGAAGGATCGCTCCCAGGAGGAGTTTTTCCACACCTTCAACGCGCTGCTTGAGGGTGGCAAGCAGATGATTCTCACCAGCGATCGTTATCCGAAGGAAATCGATGGGGTGGAGGAGCGGCTCAAGTCCCGGTTTGGCTGGGGGTTGACGGTCGCCGTCGAACCGCCGGAGCTGGAGACCCGCGTGGCGATCTTGATGCGCAAGGCCGAACAGGCGGGAGTGGAATTTCCGACCGAGGCGGCATTTTTCATGGCGCAGCGCATCCAGGCCAATGTTCGTGAGCTGGAGGGTGCGCTCAAGCGGGTCATCGCCAGTGCCCACTTCACCGGCCGCGTGATCAATGTGGATTTTGTGCGCGAGACCCTGCGCGATTTGCTGGCGCTGCAGGACAAGCTGGTCACGGCCGAGAACATTCAGCGCACCGTGGCAGAATATTACAAGATCAAATTCTCCGATCTGCTCTCCAAACGCCGCAATCGCTCGGTGGCGCGCCCGCGGCAGGTGGCGATGTATCTCACCAAGCAGTTGACCACCAAAAGCCTTCCGGAAATTGGCGAGGCCTTCGGCGGACGGGACCACACCACGGTGCTGCATGCCTGTCGGACCATCAAGGCGCTGCAAGGCAGCTCCCATGATCTGGGCGAAGACCTTAAAATCCTGACCCGAGCCTTGAAGACCTGATCTTTGCCGACACCGCGGGTTCCCGCTGGGTATCTGATCGTTTCGCCAGACGGCCAATTAGAGGAAAGCGATGAAACTCTCTCTTGCGCGAGAAGTGCTGCTCAAACCGTTGCAACTGGCGGCCGGGGTCGTCGAGCGACGCCAGACGTTGCCCGTGTTGGCCAATGTGTTGGTGAGTGCGAAGGGTGGAGAGCTGAGCCTTACCGGTACCGATCTGGAGGTGGAGATTCGCGGAACCGTGCCGCTGCCGGAAGCGAGCGATCAGGGGGCGATCACGGTGCCGGCCCGCAAGCTACTCGATATTTGCCGCGCCCTGCCCGAGGGATCGGTGGTGTCCCTCGTGGCCGACGCCGAGCAGCGGGTCAAGATACAGAGCGGGCGCAGCCGCTTTACGCTGTCCACGTTGCCTGCCGATGAGTTTCCCGAAGTCGAGCAGGAGGCCGGGCGCGTCGAATTTCGCGTCGATCAAGGCGCGCTCAAGCGCACCATTGACGCTTGCAGCTTTGCCATGGCCCAGCAGGACGTTCGCTATTATCTCAACGGCATGCTCTGGGAAATCTCTGCGGGACGGCTGCGCGCCGTTGCCACCGATGGGCACCGGCTGGCGCTGGCCGACACCGCCATCGGCGCGGCGCCGGACAAGCCCGTCCAGGCGATCCTGCCGCGCAAGGGGGTTACCGAACTTGGCCGCTTGCTGGGTACCGATGGCGAAGCCAGCGTTGTCGTTGGCGCCAATCATCTCAGCGTAGCGGGACCTGGCTATCGCTTTACCACCAAATTGGTGGATGGCGCCTACCCGGACTACGAGCGCGTCATTCCTCGGGGTGGCACCAAGGTGCTGGAAGGTGAGCGAGAGCTGTTTCGCCAGGCCTTTGCGCGAACCGCGATTCTGTCCAACGAAAAATATCGCGGCGTACGCCTGGACATGGAGCCCGGCAGGCTCACCGTTGCCGCCAACAATCCCGATCAGGAGACCGCCGAGGAAGAGGTCGCCGTAGCCTACGATGCTGAGCGACTGGAGGTCGGTTTCAACGTCGGCTATCTGCTCGACGTCCTCAATGCGCTGTCGGGAGCGCGGGTGCGAATGGTGCTGTCCGATGCCAACAGCAGCGTGTTGTTGTCCGACCCGGAGGGCGAGCAAGCGCTGTACGTGATCATGCCCATGCGGCTCTAGCCGCCCGGGCGAATCGTGGCGGGGAGAGATGCCCATTCGCTGTCTCAAGCTGGCGGGCGTCCGCAATCTCGCCGAGCAGACGCTGTTGCCCGGCCGCGGCGCCAATCTGCTGGTGGGTGCCAATGGGTCGGGAAAGACCAGCGTGCTGGAGGCGATCTATCTGTTGGCGCGCGGGCGGTCCTTTCGTACCCAAACCATCGAAGCCCTGGTGTGCACAGCGGCGGACGGCTGTTCCGTGTACGGAGAGCTGGAGGATGACGAAAGTGACGCTGGCCCGGGGTCGCCAGGTCTCATCACCCGGCTGGGTGTTTCACGTGAAACTAGCGGCGGTTTTCGCTACCGGATCAACGGGGAGAATATCCACGCTGCCTCGGTATTGGCGGATGCCATCCCGCTGGTACTGATCACCAGCCATAGCTTCGGTCTGTTGGAAGGTTCCCCCAAGGGCCGGCGGCAATTTCTCGACTGGGGGCTGTTTCACACCGCGATCGAGATCCGCGCTCTGTGGCGTCAGTACCAAAAGGCCCTCCAGCAGCGCAACGCGCTGTTGCGGCAGCCACGCCAGGATCCGGGGCAGTTGGATCTCTGGGACGCCCGCTTCGCGGAGGCGGGCGAGGCCATTACTCAGGCTCGCGAAACTTATGCAGCCGAAGTCGGCCAAGTCGCTACGCGGTTGCTCGCGCTGCTGTCGCCGGGGCTCGAAGCGGGACTAGGGTGGAGCTTTCATCCCGGCTGGGATCGGGACAAGCTCTTGATCGGCGCGCTGAGGGGGCACCGGGATCGGGATATAATGCTGCGTGCAACACAACTGGGCCCGCACCGGGCCGATTTGCGAATCAGGATCAATGGGAGATCGGCTGCCGAAACCCTCTCTCGGGGGCAGACCAAGATGGTGGTGCTCGCCATGCTGCTGGCGCAAGGGGCCCACTTTCTCGACCGGCGGGGCCGACCCTGCCTCAACCTGATCGATGATCTGCCCGCAGAGCTGGATGACCGGCACCACCGTCGCGTGGCGGATTTGTTGGCCGAAATCGGCGGGCAATGCTTCGTGACCGGCACCGACGCCGAGCGGTTGCGCGCAGCCTGGGCCGGATGTACGGGGAAACAGCAGCCGAAAATGTTTCACGTGGAACAGGGCCGGCTGAGTGAAAGCCGGTAATGGCCAGTTGCCTGACCCGGAAGGGGATTTCCCGTGAAAGGGCTTCTTTTCGTCAGGCCACTAGTCGCTATGACCTGACTACGGCCTTAACTACGGCCAACCTACGGCCCGCAAGGCGCAAGTCGCGCCGCAAATGAACCAGAGAGACACCGTGACAGAAACCACACCACCGAATCATCCGTCGGAACCGGAAGCCGCCAGCTACGATTCCTCGTCGATCAAGGTCTTGAAGGGGCTGGATGCGGTTCGCAAGCGACCGGGCATGTACATCGGGGATACGGACGACGGCACGGGCTTGCACCACATGGTGTTCGAGGTCGTCGATAACGCCATCGACGAGGCGTTGGCGGGATATTGCACCGAGGTCACGGTAGTCATCCACGCCGACGAGTCGGTCACGGTGACCGACAATGGCCGCGGTATACCGGTGGACCAGCACGAAGAGGGCGTCTCTGCGGCAGAAGTGATCATGACGGTCCTCCATGCCGGCGGAAAATTCGACGACAACAGCTACAAGGTGTCCGGCGGATTGCACGGCGTCGGGGTATCCGTGGTCAACGCGCTGTCGGAAAAACTGCACCTCACCATTCGCCGCGGCGGCAAGGTCCACGAGCAGATTTATCGCCACGGTGTTCCGGAAGCGCCGCTGGCCGTAGTGGGCGAGAGCGCGGGAGGATCCGGTACCGAGATCCGTTTCTGGCCGTCTCCGGAAACCTTCAACAATATCGCGTTCCACTACGAGATCCTCTGCAATCGCCTGCGCGAGCTGTCCTTCCTCAATTCCGGCGTGCGCATCCTGCTCCTGGATCAGCGCAGCGGCAAACAGGAGGTGTTTCAATACGAAGGCGGTCTGCGTGCCTTCGTGGAATTTCTCAATACCCACAAGACACCCCTCAACCGCGTGGTTCACTTCAGTACCGCGCGCGACGATGGCATCGCCGTCGAAGCAGCACTGCAATGGAACGATGGCTACCAGGAAACCATCTTGTGCTACACCAACAATATTCCGCAGCGGGACGGGGGGACTCATCTAGCGGGTTTCCGCGCCGCGCTGACCCGGACCTTCAACACCTACATGGAGAAGGAGGGTGTCTTGGCGAAAGCCAAGATCTCGCCGTCCGGTGACGATGCGCGGGAGGGCCTCACCGCCATCATTTCGGTGAAAGTCCCGGATCCCAAGTTTTCCTCGCAAACCAAGGACAAGCTGGTCAGTTCCGAGGTCAAGGCTGCCGTGGAGCAGGAAATGGCAAAGGCCTTTGGCGATTACCTGCTGGAGAACCCCGGAGAGGCCAGGGCCATCGTCAACAAGATCATCGACGCGGCCCGTGCACGCGAGGCCGCGCGCAAGGCGCGCGAAATGACGCGGCGCAAGGGCGCTTTGGACCTCGCCGGTCTGCCTGGCAAGCTCGCCGACTGCCAGGAGAAGGATCCGGGCCGTTCCGAGCTGTTTCTGGTGGAGGGCGATTCCGCGGGCGGTTCTGCCAAGCAGGGTCGTGATCGTCGCACCCAGGCCATCCTGCCCCTCAAAGGCAAGATTCTGAACGTCGAAAAAGCCAGATTCGACAAGATGTTATCGAGTGCCGAGGTGGGCACGCTGATTACGGCGCTGGGCTGCGGTATCGGCCCCGGCGAGTTCAATGCGGACAAGCTGCGCTATCACACCATCGTCATCATGACGGACGCCGATGTCGACGGCTCGCACATTCGCACCCTGCTGCTGACGTTCTTCTTCCGCCAGATGCGGGAGCTGGTCGAGCGTGGGCATCTGTTCATCGCGCAACCGCCGCTCTACAAGATCAGCAAGGGCAAGCAGGAGCAGTACCTGAAGGATGAGGAGGCCCTGGAGGAGTTTCTCACCAACGCAGCGATCACGGATGCGAGCCTGCACTTCAGCGCAGAAGCCCCCGGACTGCGCGCGCAAGCCCTCGAAGCCCTGGTCGTCGACCACCGCAGACTGATGGCGGTGGTCGAACGCATCGCCCGCGCCTATCCCCGCGATCTGGTGCTGGCGATGGCCGAGACCAGGGAACTACCGGTCAGCGAACTGGGCCGGGCGGGAGCCGTTGAGGCCTGGCTGGATGAATTGCGCAGCGCCCTCGACCGGGTGGCCGAGGGGCATCGCTACCGGCTCGGGATCCACCAGGATCCGGAGCGCCCGATCTTCCTGCCGAGCTGTGAGCTGCTGGTCCACGGCATGGAAACCCGGCATCTGCTGACCGCCGACTTTCTCGATTCCAGTGAGTATCGGGCGTTGACCGCGCGCGGCCATCAATTCAACGGGCTGGTCGAGGCGGGCGCCCGGGTGCGGCGGGGTGAGCGCAGCGCGGAGATCACCGACTTTGCCGGTGCGCTGGGCTGGTTGATGCAGGAAGCCCGCCGCGGCTACAGCATCCAGCGCTACAAGGGTCTGGGGGAAATGAATCCCGAGCAATTGTGGGACACGACCATGAACCCGGAGGTCCGGCGCCTTCTCAAGGTGACGATCGAAGACGCGATCGCTGCCGATCAGATGTTCAACACCTTGATGGGTGACGTCGTGGAGCCACGCCGGGCATTCATCGAGGCCAATGCGCTGGCGGTCGCGAATCTCGATATTTAAAAGGAATTATTGATAGTAAACGCTAACTTCGTCCGTTGCCGGCAGTGGACGAAAACCCTTGGTGATGCGGGCTCCGTGGCCCTGCACCACCGATCTGGATCACTTGTTCCAGAACTGCTGATCGGTCTTGCGCCGCCCGTTCTTCTGTCGGCGATCCTCGCGATCCGGTTCGAAGCGGATCTCCTCCCGGCGATCAGCGGTGTTGCGCCGCTGCTTATGTCGTCGCTCCGGCCCAGTGTACTTCTGGTCTTCTTTGCCCTTTTCGTCCATCGGACGCCATTCCCTCTGCTTGTCAGCGGACGAATCATAGCACCCGGGGAGCGTCGTTCCTCAACCGGGCAGGCGGTGCGTAACTTCTTCCATCCACCGGGATACTTCTTCCGTCAGCGACTTGGCATCGCGGCCTTCTGTGGCCATCGGTGCGCCAAATACGAGCGTGATGGTTCCGGGATACTTGATCAGGCGGTGTGCCGGCCAGCAGCGTCCGGCGTTGTGACAAATCGGCACCAGGGGTACACCGGCGGCGATCGCCAAAGCGGCCCCACTGCGGTTGAACTTGACCGGGGCACTGCCGGCATCGACCCGGGTACCTTCCGGATACACCAGCACGTTCAGCCCGGATGCCAGCCTGGCCTTGCCCTGTTGCATCACCTGCCGGAGGGCTTCGCGGGAGTTGTCGCGATCGATGGCGATCGGCGCCACCATGGCGAGGCCCCAACCAAAAAACGGGATGCGCAGCAGTTCTTTCTTGAGGATGGTGCTGACCGGACGCAGCGTGCGCTGCAAGTAGTAGGTCTCCCAGCTCGACTGATGTTTGCTCAGGGCGACGAACGGTCGCTGCGGCAGTTGCTCCCGGCCTTCGACCTGGACGCGCACGCCACAACAGATCCGCAACCAGATCACCACCAGCGCGTTGGCGGTGGTGGCGAGTGTCTGCCGTGGCGCCTGGGACAACGCCAGACCCAGGGTGCAGGCCAGGGTCGAGAAGAACACCACGATGGGCACATAGCCGATGTAGAAGGCGAGGGAGCGCAGCGCCAGCCAGGATTTCATGGCCGGTGAGAGCTTCATGGTGTCGTCTCCAGCAGGGCAGCGGCCACGGCGGCAAGATCGTCGTATACCGGCACCGGCCGCGGGCCCTCGGCGGCAAGCCTGGTCTCCGTGATGCGGCCATTGCCGGTGCGCACCAGCAGCGGCTGGCAGCCGGCGGCTTCGGCTGCCTCGATATCGCGCAGGCTGTCGCCCACCGCAGGTTGTCCCCGGAGGTCGATGGTGAAGCGTCGCGCGATGGCCGCGAACAGCCCAATCCTGGGTTTGCGGCAGGAACAGCCGTCTTCAGGCGCATGCGGACAATAAAAGATGCCGGCGATGGAGCCACCTTCCCGAGCCACCAACCGCACCAGCTCGGTGTGCATGGCGGCGAGCGCGAGCGGGGCGATCAGACCTCGGCCCACGCCGGACTGGTTGGTGGCCACCACCACCCCAAACCCCGCCCGCGACAGCTGGGCGATGGCGGCGATGCTGCCCGGCAACGGTTGCCACTCGGCCAATGACTTGACGTAATCCGGTGAATCGCGGTTGATGACACCATCGCGATCCAGGATCACCCAGCGGTTCACTGCGCGCCGACCCGGGCCGCGAGCTGGGACAGGTCGGCAATGGCAGAAAACGTCTTGCGCAGGGCACCGAGGAGCCCCAGCCGGTTGGCGCGCACCCCGGGGTCTTCGGCCATCACCAGGACATCGGCAAAAAAACGTTCGACCGGGGCGCGCAATTCGGCCAGTGCCGCCAGCGCGCCCGGGTAATCCCGCCGGGCGATGTGCGCCTGTACCTGGTGATCGCCAATGCCAATGGCGGTCCACAGTTGTTGCTCCGCGGCCTCCGTGAACCGTGCCGGATCGACCGGAACCGCGGCTTGCTGTTGCAGCAGATTGGCGATGCGCTTGTCGGTGGCGATCAGGCTCGGGGCAGCGGGATGCCGGGTAAATTCCTGGACGGCGGCCATGCGCTGCCAGAGATCCAGCGGGCTGGTCACCCCCAGCCCGGCGATGGCGAGAAAGGCTTCCGGTGCCATGCCCTGCTCCTCGCCGAGTCCGCGCAGGCGGCCCATCACATAGCCAAACACCCGCCGGGCCACGGCTTCGGGCTGCGCGCAGCCTGGTTGCTGGCCAGTGGCAGCCTCCAACAGGGCGAGCAGGTCGAGATCCAGCTCGCGTTCGATGAGGATGCGCAGCACCGCGATGCTGGCGCGGCGCAGGCCGAAGGGATCGCGCGACCCCGTCGGTTCCTCGCCGATGCCGAAGATGCCGGCCAGGGTATCGAGGCGATCGGCCAGCGCCACTGCGATACCGGTTGGGGTTGCGGGCAACGCATCGCCCGCGTGGCGGGGCAGGTACTGCTCGAACAGCGCCTCGGCGACCAGATCGGATTCGCCGTCGTTGCGCGCGTAGTAGCGGCCCATGATGCCCTGCAGCTCGCCGAATTCGCCGACCATGGCGCTGACCAGATCGGACTTCGCCAGCTCGGCGGCGCGCACCGCCGGCGCGATGTCGGCGCCGACCTGGGGGGCGAGGAGCCCGGTCAGTGCGGCCACGCGCTCGGTCTTGGCGAACAGCGAGCCGAGCTGCTGCTGGTAGACGATGGTGCGCAGCCGCTCGCGACGCGCGGCCAGACTGGTCTTGAGATCGGTGGCGTAGAAGAAGGCGGCATCGGCAAAGCGCGGCCGTATCACCCGCTCGTTGCCCGCGGTGACCAGTTCCGGCTGGCGACTGGCGATGTTGGCCACGGTGATGAACAGTGGCAGCAGCGCGCCATCGGCGCCGGCCACCGGAAAATATTTCTGATGGCCCTGCATCGAGCTGATCAGGGCCTCGCGGGGCACCGCCAGAAAATGTTCGTCGAAGCGCCCGAGCAGGGGCACCGGCCACTCATTGAGGGCGGTTACTTCGTCCAGCAGATCGGCGTCGATCAGCGCGGTGCCGTGGGCCGCCGCGGCAAGAGCTTCGGTGCCCGCACGAATGAGCTCGCGGCGGGCCCCGAAATCGGCGATGACACAGGCATCTTGCAACTGTTCTTCATAGCTTGTTGCCGAAGTGAGCGCCAACTCACCGGGGGCATGGACGCGATGGCCGCGGGTGTTGCGGTCGCTGCGCACACCGAGGATTTCGGCGTCGATCACCGCCGTGCCAAACAGCAGCACCACCCAGTGGATCGGGCGCACGAATTCCACCCGGCTGGCGCCCCAGCGCATCCGCCGGGGAATCGGCAGCGCGTGCAGCGCCTTGGTGATCAGCTCGGGGAGCAGCTCGCCGGTGGTGGCGCCGGCGCGGACCTCGCGAAAGCAGAGCCGCGGCCCCTTGTCGGTGGCCACCTGTTCGAGCCGGGCTGGATCCTCCAGGCCACAGCTGCGCGCAAAGCCGATCGCCGCCGCCGTGGGCTGGCCGTCGGCAGCGAAGGCCGCGCTGATCGCGGGGCCGAGTTTCTCGATCTGCGCCTCGGGCTGGCGCTCGGCGAGTGCGTCGACGCGCACCGCCAGCCGGCGCGGCGCGGCGAACCCGCGCAGCTCACCGTGTTCGAGCCGAGCCTCGGCCAGGCCGGCCGCGAGTCCCGCAACCAGGGCTTCGCTGAGCCCCTTGAGCGCCTTGGGCGGCAGCTCCTCGGTGCCGATTTCGAGCAGCAGCGCACGGGTCATGACCGTGCCTCCGCGGCCTGTGCACGCACTTCGGCGGCGAGCGCCGGCGGCGCGAGGGGAAAGCCGAGCGCGAGGCGGGCATCGAAATAGGCCTTGGCCACCGCCCGCGCCAGAGTGCGCACGCGGAGGATGTAGCCCTGGCGCTCGGTCACCGAAATCGCATGGCGGGCGTCGAGCAGATTGAAGGCATGGGAGGCTTTCATGACCATCTCGTAGGCGGGCAGCGCCAGACCGGCGGTCACCAGGCGTTGGCTCTCGCGCTCATGGTGCGCGAAGCTCTCGGCGAGAAAGGCCACGTCGGCCTGCTCGAAATTGAAATGGGACATCTCCACCTCGTTCTGGTGGAACACGTCGCCATAGGTCACCGCGGCGCCGTCCGGCCCGCGCGTCCATACCAGATCGAAGATGCTGTCCACCTTCTGCAGGTACATGGCCAGCCGTTCGAGGCCGTAGGTGATCTCGCCGGTCACCGGGTAGCACTCCAGGCCGCCGACCTGCTGGAAGTAGGTGAATTGGGTGACTTCCATGCCGTTGAGCCAGACCTCCCAGCCCAGGCCCCAGGCGCCGAGGGTCGGCGATTCCCAGTTGTCCTCGACGAAGCGGATGTCATGTACGGCCGGGTCGAAACCCAGTTCCCGCAGCGAGTCCAGATAAAGGTCCTGGATGTTCATCGGCGAGGGTTTCAGCACCACCTGAAACTGGTAGTAGTGCTGAAGACGGTTGGGATTTTCGCCGTAACGGCCGTCGGTCGGCCGCCGGCAGGGCTGCACGTAGGCGCTGTTCCAGGTCTCGGGCCCGATCGCGCGCAGAAAGGTCGCCGGATGAAAGGTTCCGGCGCCGACCTCCAGATCCAGGGGTTGCAGGATCACGCAGCCGTGGCGCGCCCAATAGTCCTGGAGCGCGCGGATGAGCCCCTGAAAGGTGGCGAGATCGGGCGTGGTCACGGGCCTTCCCCAGCGTGGCGAGCCGGCGATTATATCGGGCGGCTGTGGAGGCTGACGAGGGCGCAGCTGCCGCGCGGGCAAGAGGTGTCCGGCCCCCGGACGGATTCAGGTCAGAACAGTTGCCCGGGCAGCCAGGTGACCAGCCCGGGCCAGGCGGCGAGCACCAGGAGCAGCGCCAACTGCAACAGAATGAAGGGGATCACGCCGCGGTAGATGTCGCCGGTCGAGACCTCCGGGGGCGCCACGCCGCGCAGATAGAACAGCGCGAAGCCAAAGGGCGGGGTGAGAAACGAGGTTTGCAGATTCACCGCGATCATGATTCCGAGCCACACCGGATCGACCCCGGCGGCCAGCAAGGCCGGTGCGACGATGGGTACCACCACGAAAATGATCTCGATGAAATCGAGGATGAAACCCAGCAGGAACATCACCAGCATCACCACCACCAGCGCGCCGGTGGTGCCCCCGGGCAGGGCGCCGAACAGCTCCTGGACCATTTCCTCGCCGCCGAAGCCACGGAACACCAGGGAAAACACCGCGGCACCGATCAGGATCATGAACACCATGGCGGTGACGCGGGTGGTGGCGATGACCACCTCCCGCAACCGGGCGAAGGACAGCTGGCGATTGAGCAGTGCCAGCAGGCAGGCGCCGATCGCACCGACGCCGGCGGCTTCCGTGGGGGTGGCGATGCCACCGAGGATCGACCCGAGCACGGCACCGATCAATGCCAGCGGTGGCATCAGGCTGCGCAGCACCTCGGCCGTCGTTGGCCGCGCCAGCGTTGCCGCGGCGTTCCCGGTGGTGCCGCGGCTGGCGATCAGCAGGTACAGACAGTAGAAAAGCACCAACACCAGGCCGGGAACGACGGCGGCGATGAACAGGTCGCCTACCGAAACCGTGCGCGGTGTAAAGATGCCCATATTCAGTTGCGCCTGGGTATAGGCGCTGGACAGCGTATCGCCCAGCAACACCAGGACAATGGAAGGTGGAATGATCTGGCCCAGGGTGCCGGTGGCGCAGATGGTCCCGCAGGCAAGCGCGGGGTTGTAGCCATGGCGCAGCATGGAGGGCAGGGAGATGAGACCCATGGCCACCACCGTGGCGCCGACGATGCCGGTGCTGGCCGCCAGCATGGCACCCACCAGTACCACGGACAGGCCCAGGCCGCCGCGCAGATTGCCCAGCAATCTGGCCATGGTATCGAGGAGCTGCTCGGCGAGGCGGGATTTCTCCAGCATCACGCCCATGAACACGAACAGCGGCACCGCCACCAGGGTGCCATTGGTCATGGTGCCGTAGACGCGGTTGGGCAGCGCGGCCAGGAAGGCGAGGTCGAACTGCCCCGCCAGAGTGCCGAGCAGTGCGGCGATCAGCGCGGTGCCAGCCAGCGAAAATGCCACCGGATAACCCAGCATGAGCATCAGGCAGACGGCGAGGAACATCCACAGCGGCAGGTAGCTCATGCAGGGGGCTCAGCGGGCGGCTTTGGTGCCCAGCGCGACGGGCAGGCGTTTGATGACTTCGGCGAGGCCTTGCAGCAGCAGAGTCACCGGCATGATCAGCAGCAGGGTCTTGAGTACATAGACCCAGGGCAGCCCCCCTGGATCGCTGGAGGTTTCGCGTACCGCCCAGCTGGCCGCCACATAATCCCAGGACAGCACCAGCAGGAGCGTGCACACCGGAATCAGGAACACCAGGGTGCCGAAACAGTCGATCCAGGCCTGGGCGCGTGGCGACAGCCGGCGGTAGAGGATATCGACGCGCACGTGATCGTCGCCTTGCAGCGCGAAGGCGCTGCCGAGCATGAACAGTGTGGCGTGCAGGTAGAGTGCCGCTTCCTGCATCGCCGGGGCGTTGGTCTGGAACAGGTAGCGGGCAATCACCAGGGTGCACACCACCAGTGCGAGCGCCAGACTCAACCAGGCGACCGCGCCGCCGCAGCTGCGGGTGACGGTATCGATCCAGGAGCCGATGCGGTGCAGCAAGGAGGGCCTTCCGGGGGTTGGGGTGAAGGGCGCGCCAAGTATATAGGAAGGGCGAAAAGGCGCCGCCGGTGCGATTGCCGCAGCGGACGAAGTCGCCTTGCCGCGCTCGCGGTTGACGTCAAACTGTCACATTTTGTTCATAGTCTGGTCACCCCCGGCTTCTAGGATCGCGCTGCCCCAACCATGCACAGGAGCTTCCCCTAGTGAACGCGCTTTTCAAAAGCAGAATTTGCCGTCTCGGCGTCAGTGCCGCGCTGGCCATGACCGCGGTGCAGGCCGCTGCGCAATCCCGCGACTACATCTCCGTCGTGGGTTCATCCACCGTGTATCCCTTTGCCACCGTGGTGGCCGAGCGCTTTGGTCGCGCCAGCGGCGCCACCACCCCGAAGGTCGAGTCCACTGGCACCGGCGGTGGCATGAAGCTGTTCTGTGCCGGCGTGGGTACCGCCCATCCGGACATGACCGGCGCCTCGCGGCAGATCAAGAAGTCCGAGTTCGACCAGTGTCAGGCCAACGGCGTCAAGGACATCATCGAAATCCAGATCGGCTTCGACGGCATCGTGCTCGCCAACTCCAAGAAGGCCCCTCAGGTAACGCTGTCCACCAAGGACATTTTCCTGGCGTTGGCCAAGCAGGTTCCCGATGGCGACTCGGAAAAGCTGATTCCCAACCCCTACAAGACCTGGAAGCAAGTCAACGCAGCGCTGCCCGATGACAAGATCGAGGTGCTGGGGCCGCCGCCGACCTCGGGCACCCGGGATGCCTTTGCCGAGCTGGCCATGGAAGCGGGCTGCAAATCCTTTGCCTGGATCAAGGCAATCAAGGACAAGAATGAGGAGCAGTTCAAGGCGATCTGTCATGCCCTGCGCGAGGACGGCCACTACATCGAGGCCGGCGAAAACGACAACCTGATCGTGCAAAAGCTCGCGGCCAATCCCAAGGCGCTGGGCGTGTTCGGCTTCAGTTTCCTGGAGCAGAACAGCGACAAGGTGCAGGGCTCCGTCGTCAATGGCGTGGCGCCCACTTTCGACGCGATCGCCGACAAATCCTATCCGGTGTCGCGACCGATCTTCATCTACGCCAAGAAGGCCCATTTCGGTGTGGTGCCCAAAATGGAGGGCTACGTCGCCGAACTGACCAGCGAAAAAGCCTGGGGCGATGACGGCTATCTGGCCGAAAAAGGCATGATCCCGATGCCTGCGGCACTGCGCAAGCAGGTGGCCGGGGCAGCTGCGAGCCAAACCGCGATGAGCGGCGCAGGACTGAAGTAAACTCGCCTCCGCACCAAGGCCCGGCCCCGGCCGGGCCTTGGTTGTCTTGCGGGCATTCGGCCCTCAAGGCGCAAGACGTCGGCTTTCAGGCCGCGGAATACAGCTTTCGGGCGGTCGAATACAGCTTCCAGGCTGCCGAATACAGCTTTAAACCACCGATTTCCGGCCAGCGATTTCAGACAAACGAGGTGCGGCGCAGCCATGTCTCCGGCCAACTTGGTCATCACCCTGTTGCTGCTGAGCACCATCGCCTACTACTTGGGAAAGGGTCGCGCCCAGGCGCTGGCTCGCCCGCTCGGCGGCATCCGCCATCTGCATTCCCTGCCCCTGTACTACGGATTGCGTAGCGCGCTCTGGTGTGGCATCCCGGCATTGGCCCTGGTGATCCTGTGGCTGGTGTTCGACGATCCTCTGGTCCGCAGGATGGTGCTGGCGGCCATGCCCGCGGATGCGGTGCCCACCGATGCCGCCGAGCGTAGCCTGCTGCTCAGCACCATCGTCAATCTGGCCGGTGGGGCCCTGTCCGCGGACGGACAGCCGGAGGTGTTGGTGGCCGCCGCACGGCACTACGAAGAATGGCGTGCTACGGGCCAGCTCCTGATCGCCGGGCTTGCCGTGGCCCTGGGGCTGGGCGGTCTGGCGTGGGGTGTGCGGCGGATATCTCCGCAGCTGCGTGCCCGCCAGGAGGTGGAAACGGTGTTTCGCTGGGCGCTGCTGGTCAGTGCCAGCATCGCCATCTTCACTACCCTGGGCATCCTGCTGTCGGTGTTGTTCGAATCCTTGCGTTTCTTCGACGCGGTGCCGATCGGACAATTCCTGTTCGGCCTCGAGTGGAGCCCGCAAATGGCGATCCGCGAGGGTCAGGTGGGCGGCTCGGGCTCATTCGGGGCCGTGCCACTGTTCGTCGGTACCCTGCTCATCTCGGCCATCGCCCTCCTGGTCGCGGTCCCCGTGGGGCTGATGTCCGCCATCTATCTGGCGGAGTACGCCACCGCCCGGGTGCGCGATATCGCCAAGCCACTGCTGGAGATCCTCGCGGGCGTGCCGACCGTGGTCTACGGATTCTTCGCCGCCTTGACAGTGGCGCCGCTGATCCGCGACTGGGGCGCCCGTTGGGGGCTCTCGGTGTCGTCGGAAAGCGCGCTGGCCGCGGGGCTGGTGATGGGGGTGATGATCATCCCCTTCGTGTCCTCGCTTGCCGACGATGTCATCACCGCAGTGCCCCGGAGCCTGCGCGACGGCTCCCTGGCGATGGGAGCCACCCGCTCCGAAACCATCAAGCGCGTGGTCATTCCCGCGGCGCTGCCCGGCATCGTCGGCGGGGTTCTGCTCGCCGCCTCGCGCGCCATCGGCGAGACCATGATCGTGGTGATGGCGGCGGGCCTGGCGGCCAATCTCACCGCCAATCCCCTGGAGGCGGTCACCACCATCACGGTGCAGATCGTCACCCTGCTGGTAGGCGATCAGGAATTCGACAGCCCCAAGACCCTGGCGGCGTTTGCCCTCGGCCTGATGCTGTTCGTCACCACGCTGCTGCTCAATGTGATCGCATTGCGCGTAGTGAAAAAATATCGTGAGCGCTATGACTGAGCCCCGCAAGAGCACCACGGAAATCATTCGCGCCAGCCTGGCGCGGCGCCATCGCGCCGAGCGGCGCTTCCATGGCTACGGCATCGCCGCAGTCTGTTTCGCGACGCTGGCGGTGGTGGTACTGATCGCCGATATCGTCGCCAAGGGCCATGGCGCCTTCCGCCAGACCTATGTGCGCCTGTCGGTGACCTACGACGGCGCACTGCTTGGCATCAGCGATGCGCGCGACGCGCAGCAGATCGGGAACGGCGACTTTCAGGCGCTGATTCGCACCGCCCTCGGCAGCCGCCTCGGCGTCGCCGAGGCGCGCACCGAGCGCCGCGAGCAGAACGCGCTGATCAGCAGCGGAGCAGCCTATGAATTGATGGCGCGATTGCGCATGCAGCCGCAACTGCTGGGCACCAGTGAAACCCTTTGGCTCGCGGTGGACGACGACATTGACACCTGGTTCAAGACCCGGGGCGGCGAGGAGTTCCGGGGCCGGATCAGCGAACGCCAGATCGCCTGGATGAACGATCTCGCCGCACAGGGTGAAGCGCGGCTGCGCTTCAACAGCGCCTTCTTCACCGGTGGCGATTCGCGCGAGCCGGAGCAGGCCGGCATCGGCGGCGCCGTGGTGGGTACCCTGCTGACGCTGGTGGTGACCCTGGCGCTGTCCTTTCCCATCGGCGTGGCGGCGGCGGTCTATCTGGAGGAGTTCGCAACCCAGAACCGCTGGACCGACTTCATCGAGGTCAACATCAACAACCTCGCCGCGGTGCCCTCGATCATCTTCGGCCTGCTCGGCCTCGCGGTGTTCATCAACTTCTTCGAAGTGCCGCGTTCGGCGCCGGTGCTGGGTGGCCTGGTGCTGACCTTGATCACCCTGCCCACCATCATCGTCGCCAGTCGCGCGGCCATCAAGGCGGTGCCGCCCTCCATTCGCGAAGCGGCGCTCGGCCTGGGCGCGTCGAAGACCCAGACGGTGCTCGGCCATGTGCTGCCCCTGGCGATGCCGGGCATGCTCACCGGCGCGATCATCGGCATGGCTCATGCGCTCGGTGAAACCGCGCCCCTGCTGATGATCGGCATGGTGGCCTTCATCGTCGATGTGCCCCAGGGGTTCACCGAACCCGCGACGGTGCTGCCGGTGCAGATTTTCCTCTGGGCCGACAGCCCCGAGCGTGCCTTCGTCGAAAAGACGTCGGGCGCGATCATGGTGCTGTTGGCGTTTCTGGTGGTGATGAATGGCCTGGCCGTCGCATTGCGCAAGCGGCTGGAGCGGCGCTGGTAGGTTGGAGGATGAGGGAATGGTTACGGCAGTTCTGGATTCCGTGGCGGGGGCGGTGCGCGTGAAGTCGGCAAGCCCCATCGCTGCGCTCGACGAGTTGCTCCGCGAGGGCACCGTCGGCAAACCCTTCGTCGACGAGCCCAAGGTTCGCACCCGCGGTGTCAACGTGTTCTACGGTCAGGCGCAGGCCATCTACGACGTCAGCCTCGACATCGGCCGGCATCAGGTAATCGCCATGATCGGGCCATCCGGCTGTGGCAAGTCCACCTTCCTGCGCGCGCTCAACCGCATGAACGACACCATTCCGGGCTGTCGCGTCGACGGCGAACTGCTGCTCGACGACGAAGACATCTATGCCACGCGCATGGACCCGGTGGCGCTGCGCGCCCGCGTGGGCATGGTGTTTCAGAAGCCGAACCCCTTTCCCAAGAGCATCTACGACAACGTGGCCTACGGCGCCAAGCTGCACGGACTGGCGAGCCGACGCATCGAGTTCGATGAAATCGTCGAGACCAGTCTGCGCAAGGCCGGGCTCTGGGACGAAGTGAAGGATCGCCTGCTGCAACCGGGCACCGGGCTCTCCGGCGGCCAGCAGCAGCGCCTGTGCATCGCCCGCGCGATCGCCATCAACCCCGAAGTGATCCTGATGGACGAGCCTTGCTCAGCGCTCGATCCCATCGCCACGGCGCGGATCGAGGAGCTGATCGCGGAACTGGCGGAGAACTACACCATCGCCATCGTCACCCATTCGATGCAGCAGGCGGCACGCGTCTCCCACCGCACGGCGTACTTCCATCTCGGTAAACTGGTGGAGGTCAACGATACCGAGACGGTGTTCACTTCGCCGGAACACAAACTGACCGAAGCCTATATCACGGGCCGCTTCGGCTGAGGAGGCACAGCATGGAAAAGGTGACGCTCGATCAGCACATCTCGCGCCAGTTCAATACCGATCTCGAACACCTCAAGACCCAGACGCTGGCCATGGGCGGCCTGGTCGAGCAGCAGCTCCAGGACGCCATGAGCGCGCTCGAGAACGGCGACAGCGAGCAGGCGCTCGGCGTGCTTGAAACCGAGAAACAGATCGATTTCATGGAGCGGGACATCGACGAGGCCTGCACCACGGTGATCGCGCGGCGCCAGCCGGCGGCCACCGACCTCCGCATGATCCTCGCGGTGAGCCGTTCGGTGCGCGATCTGGAGCGGATCGGCGACGAATCCCAGCGCATCGCCAAGATGGCCATCGGTCTCAGCGAGGAAGGTGGAGCGCCGCGCGGCTATGTCGAGGCGCGCCACATCGCCAACGGCGTGCGCGATATGCTGCGTGGCTGTCTCGACGCCTTTGCCCGCTTCGATGCGCAGGCAGCGCGCGAGACCATGGCCAAGGACAAGCAGATCGACCTCGACTACCGCTCGGCGGTGCGCGAGCTGGTCACCTACATGATGGAAGATCCGCGCAGCATCTCGCGGGTGATGAACGTGCTGTGGACGCTGCGCGCGCTGGAGCGCATTGGCGATCACGCCAAGAACATCTGTGAACACATCGTGTTTCTGGTGGAAGGCAAGGATATTCGCCACCTGCACCCGGAAGACTGAGCTTCGCGGCTGAGCTTCGCCAGGGCGGAGTTTTCCCAAGACTGAGCTTTCCCAAGACTGAGCTTCCCCGCTGCGGCGGGCAGTGTCCTCAGCGTCCCGAGAGCCGCTCCCGCGCCTTCTGTCCCACCGGGCCGGGATCGTTGGCGGCCTCCCGGTAATAGGCGGCGGCGTCGCGGTCGGCGCCATTGGCCAGCGCGATTTCTCCCAGATACAGGCTCGCCAGTGCCGTGGGCAGCAGTTGCCGGCTGCGTTCGAGGTCACGTTTGGCCGCGGCGTACTCGCGGCGCTCGAAATGGAGCGCGCCACGCGCCAGATAGTGGCGGAAATAACCCGGATTGCGGTCGATGGCGGTGCTGAAAGCGTCGAGCGCGTTGGGCCATTCCTTCTGCATCGCCCAGGCGTGGCCGCGCAGTTCCCAGAAGCGGCCGGCGTTGGGCTGGATCTTGAGCGCCGCATCCAGCTGGCGGATCGCCGTTCGGGAATCCTTCTTGGCCAGTGCTGCCAGGGCCTTTTTCTCCGCCTCGTAGGCCGGCGCGTCGTGACGCAGCTGCGCCGTGGCGCGCTGATAGGCGGTGGCGTTGCGCAGCCCGCCCGAACCCAGCCGGCTGGCATGGCCGCGGTTGGCCTCGACGCGCGCCTGGGAGGGCGGGTGGCTGGCAAACAGGCCGCTCAGGAAGTCGGGCTGGCGCCCTGCGGAGAGCTTCACGAAAGTCTCCTGTACGGACACCGCTGCCTGCGGGTCATAGCCGGCGCGGACCATGTACTCCATGCCGTAGGCGTCGGATTCGAGTTCCGCGCCGCGACCGTAACTGGCCATCCAGGCTGCGGCGCCCGCCTGCGCGGCCATGCCGCCCAGATTGCCGTAGCCGCTCTGCTGGCTGACGATACCGGCGATCTGCGCGCCCAGGCCGATCAGCGAGCCCTTGCTCATCTGCGCGGCGCTGTGGCGCGCGGCGGCGTGGACGATCTCGTGGCCCAGCACCGAGGCCAGCTCCGCCTCATCCTTGAGGTAGAGCAGCAACCCGCTGTTGACGGCGATCTTGCCGCCGGGCAGTGCCCAGGCGTTGGGCACCGGGTTGTCGAGCACCGCGAATTCGTAGGGCAGGCGGCGGTCGCTGACCGCGGCGAGCTTGTCGCCGACGCGGCGCACATAGTCTTGCAGCGCCGGATCCAGGTAGTAGCGGCCGCCCTGGGACTGCTGGGCGGGCTCGTACTGTTGTTCACCGATCTGGATTTCCTCGCGATCGGATACCAGCGAGAGCTGTTGCTCGCCGGTCACCGGGTTTACGGCGCAGCCGACCAGCAGCGCCAGCGGCAGGAGCAGCGCCAGGCGCACGACTCGGGAACGCAGCGGGAACGGGGGAAGCAGGCGCGCGGGCATCACGGTGGCGGGCTCCAGGGAGAGGCTGCTTGTGGTGGGCAGCTATAATGACTGCGGCGCGGGACACCCGGTTCCCGGCGCCGGGCGCCCGGCCATTGTACCGGGCGGCGATCCGCCCGCCTCGTCCGCATCGGCCCGACTCGCACCATGCCGCGACCCTTTTCCAAAGCCTGTGAAAACAACCGCGCGCCGATCCTGGCGGTGCTGGAGCGCGTCTTTGCCGAGCACCGCCGGGCGCTCGAAATCGGCAGTGGCACTGGGCAGCATGCCGTGTACTTCGCGCCACGGCTGCCGCATCTGGTCTGGCAGCCGAGCGATCTGCCCGAACACCTGCCCGGCATCCGCGCCTGGCGAGAGGCATTTCCGGCGCCCAATCTGCGCGCGCCGATCGCGTTGGAGGTGACGGCCACGGACTGGGGTGTGACCGCGGTGGATGCGGTGTTCAGCGCCAATACGCTGCACATCATGCCGTGGAGCGCCGTCGAGGCCTTCTTCGCCGCGCTGCCCGGCGTGCTCGCGCCGGGAGGCACGCTGGCGATCTACGGGCCGTTCAACTACGACGGGCAGTACACCTCGGCGAGCAATGCCAGCTTCGATGCCTGGCTGCGGGAGCGCGCGCCCCACCAGGGCATCCGCGACTTCGCGGCGGTCGCCGCGCTGGCCACCGCGGCCGGGCTCGCATTGCTGGAAGACAACGCCATGCCGGCCAACAACCGCCTGCTGGTCTGGCGGCGCCACTGACGCCGCTGCGTCAGTCGCCGTCCTCGTGCCGATAGGGCAGCAGCGCACTGGCCTCTTCCCGGTAGCGCTCGAGGTGGGCGCGCTCGCGCTCCAGAAAATCGGCAATCGCGCGGGCGAATTGCCGATCCCGGATCCAGTGCAGCGACCAGGTCGCCACCGGCGCGAAACCGCGCGCGATCTTGTGTTCGCCCTGGGCGCCGGCATCGAAGCGGTCCAGGCCGCGGGCAATGGCAAAGTCGATGCCCTGGTAGTAGCAGAGCTCGAAGTGCAGGCACTCGTATTCCCGCACGCTGCCCCAGTAGCGCCCATAGAGGCTGTCGGCGTCGTGCAGGTAGAGTGCTGCCGCCACCGGCGCGCTGCCGTCGTAGGCCACCGCCATGGCGATCTGCTCGCCGAGGGCCGCGCCGATGCAGGCGAAGAAGTCGCGGGTGAGGTAACCCCCGTTCCCGCTGCGCTTGCGATAGGTGCTCTGGTACATCCCGTAAAAGAAGTCCCACAGCCCGGCGTCGATGGCGCTGCCCGGCAGCATCGCCACGCGCAGGCCCTGTGCGGCGATCCGGGCGCGCTCGCGCCGCACCATCTTGCGCTTGCGGGCAGTGAAGGTGGCGAGGAAATCGTCGAAGTCGCGATAGCCGCGGTTGTGCCAGTGGAACTGCACGCCCTGGCGCTCCAGCAACCCCAGCCCCGCGAACCGGGCGCGGGTTTCGGCGTCCGGGAACAGCAGGTGCCAGCCGCTGGCGCCGGTGGCCTTGGCGGTCTCCTTTACCGCGTCGAACAGCGTCGCGCCGCAGCCTGGCTCCAGGTCGCCCGCGGGTGCCCGCAGCCGCGGCCCGGCGAGCGGTGAAAAGGGAATGGCGGTCACCAGCTTGGGGTAGTAGGCCAGCCCGTTGCGGTGATAGGCATCCGCCCAGGTCCAGTCGAACACGTACTCACCGTAGGAGTGTGCCTTCACATACAAGGGCATGAACGGCCGTTCGCCTTGCGCCAGGACGTGCTGCGGGGTCCAGCCGGTCGCCGCCGAAACGCTGCCGCTGTCTTCCAGGGCGGTGAGAAATTCCGGGGACAGGAAGGGGTAGCCGGCCACGGTATGCGTCCGCTAGCGCGGTGCGGGGCTGGTCTCGAACAGGCAGCGAAAGCTGCTGCCCTTGCCCGGCGTGCTGGCAATCTCCAGCCGGCCGCCATTGCGCAGCAGGGAGTGCTTGACGATGGCTAGGCCGAGTCCGGTGCCGCCGGAGCTGCTGGCGCGGCTGTTCTCCACGCGATAGAAGCGCTCGGTGAGGCGCGGCAGGTGGCGGGCATCGATGCCGACGCCGTCGTCCGCCACCTCCACCCAGCTCCCGCTGCCGGTGCTGCCGGCGCGCACCCGCACCGCGCAGCCCTGGGGATTGTGGCGGACGGCGTTGTAGACCAGGTTGGCAAAGGCGCTGTGCAGTTCGCGGGCGACGCCCTCCAGCGCGAGATCCGGCGGGCACTCCAGGCTGATGGCGTGGTGACCGTCGCTGAGCGCGCGGGCGCTGTCGACGATGGCGGCGAGCAGCGAATGCAGCGGCACCTGCTCGGTGTAGACCGGCAGCGGCGTGGATTCCAGCCGCGACAGGGTGACCAGATCCTCGGTCAGCAGGGTCAGGCGCCTTGTCTGTTCGCCCATCTGGGCGAGCGCCTGCTGCCAGGCCGGGGGCGAGTTGCCGGCCGCATCGCGCAGGGTTTCCAGATAGCCGGTCAGCACCGTCAGCGGCGTGCGCAGCTCGTGGGAGATGTTGGCCACGAATTCGGTGCGCACCTTTTCGAGCTGGCGCAGCCGGGTGATGTCCTGCACCACCAGGGCGACCTCGTTGGCGCCGAAGTGATTGGCGCTGAACTGCAGCAACCGCCCGGGCTGATTGGGCGCCTCGATCTCCACGGGCTCGGCGAAGTCGCCATTGCGCATGAAGGTCGCGAAGGCCGGGGTGCGCACCAGATTGATGATCGGCTCGCCGTCATCGCGGCGTTGCAGATTGAGCAGCCGGCCGGCGGCGGGGTTCCACCATTCCAGCGAGCGTTCGGCATCGAGGATCAGGATGCCCTCGTCGAGGGCATCGGTGATGCGGCGGATGCGGGTGACCAGGTTGAGATGATCCTGGCGGTGGCGGGTGATGCGCTGGCGCAACCGGTAGAGCTGGTCGGAGATCTCGCCCCAGACCCCCGAGGCCGGTGGCGGGTAATCGCGCCCGCCCTGTTCCAGCCACTGGTTGAGGCGGTGGATGCGG
>DASUDS010000004.1:0-12865 GCA_036275455.1 Porticoccaceae bacterium | reverse complement strand
CGCGATCGGGTTGCCCCGCACCGTGTTGGTCTGCGGCCCCACCGCGTAGGCGCTGCCGCGCAGAAAGGGATTCGGATCCCCACTGATCCGATAGGCCGCCTCCTGGCGGATGAAGCCCGATACCGCCAAGTCAAATGCGTGAACACTCCCCGTTGCGGCCAACCCCAATATGGCCGCCGCAACTCCCCTCCTGCTTCTATTGGGATGCTTCATAACACACCTCTTACTGCTCGTGTTTACTGCTTATGTTTACTGCTTTATCCGCAATGTACGGAAGATGCATCCTTGCACAGAGATTTTCCTTTTTTTGATCACGTCCCCAATCTGCGAATCGCTTGCACGGTGAGGTATTTGTCGTAGGCATCCGCCGGGCCGTCGTACTCGGCCTTCATGCCGTTGCCCAGGTGATGCGCCAGGTACAGCCGGCTCATCCGCCCCGATTGCACGTCATAGCTGTGCACCTGGGTCGGGCCCCACACCGGATGACCCGTCTGGTCCTTGTCCACCAAGTCGCCCTTCACGCGCTGCGACCAGCCCGCCTCGAACGATTTCCACAGTTCTCCCTTGCGGTCGAAGGTCACGTACGCCACATAGATCATGTTGCGCACGTCGAGATACACCCGCTTCTTGCCCACCGGCGCTCGCGGATAGCCCGTCGGCTCCGCCTCGATCACCAGCACCTCCGGACACAGCTCCACGCTGGTATCCCAGAAGGTCGTGCCCTGCGGGCCGCCGTGGACCGGCGGTTCCCAGTTGTCCCGGTCGCCCCACCAGGCATCCGACTGGATCCCCAGCAGCGGCTGCCGGCCCACGATCTTGTGGTTGCCCCAGGTCAGCATGGGGTCGCCCGCGGCCCAGAAATCCGACAAAAACACCGTGATCCCCGGCACCAAAGGCTCAAAGCGCTGGTTGCTCGGGAAGCGGCGCACCCGCTTGAACGCCGGCAGATAGCCGAACAGATCCGGAAACTCCCGTTGATCGTACTTCCAAGTGTTCAAAAACGACGTGCCCTTGACGTCGTTGGGACCCACGAACCAGACCGCGCTGTATTTCAGCTTATCGTCGTGACCCGCCCAGTACGGGCCATCCGGATTGGAGACCAGGCTGACGGCATTCTTTTCGCAGACCCCCAGCTCGTATTGGTAATCGACCTTGCCCTCGGGCGACAGATCCCAATCTCTCACCGCATAAATAAATTGATCGTAGTGGCTGCCGGTCAGCGTCAAATTGGCGATCGCCTCCAGCCCGCTTTGCGGGTCCAGGAAGGGCACACCGCCGATCCAGGGTTTGCCATCGGCCTTGTTGACCACGTTGCCGTTGCCGTCCAGCGCCGCCTTGCCCTGGTTGCGCAGCGTGGCTTCCAGAAACGCATGGGGGTGCAGCTTGGTGATGTCCCGCGTCTGCGGCACCACCTTCAACCGCCGGCCCATTTGCTTGACGTGGAGGTACATCACCGGATCGAGCAGATCCTTGACCTGATCCACGTTGTCCGCGGTGATGAAGTCGCCCTCCTTCACCTTGCCCTTGGTATAGGCCTCCAGCGATTGCAGTTCTTCCGGATACGCCTTGCCAATCTCCCCCGTGTTGCCGATCAGCGGCCACAGCGACGTCAGCACCCCGGCGCCCATCAACCCCTTCGCCGTCTTCTCCAGAAAAAATCGACGGCTGTAGTCGACATCGTACTTTTTGATGCGCATTGCCTTAATCCCCCTTACTGCTGGATTGATAATCTAACCGGCTGTTTCTCGACTCCCTGTCATTCGCGAACTGTCTGGTCCGCTACGGAAATCGAGGCATTCTTACGTGGAATTACCTTGAGGCCTAGCATTACCTCCTGAGTGCAATATCACGCTTCATGGTCAATAACGGACGAACCGCTTACTTGATCTGAACGATCCTGCCTGAGTGTCCGACCATGAATACCCCGGCCTTGGACATACCCAGCGATTGATACCACCGCGAACTGACGTCTCCCGGCTGCCGAGAAACCCAGGTATTTCCACCATCGGCACTCTCCAACAGCGTGCGAATACCGGTGACGTGTACCACGCCATCGCGATCGGCCAATACGTCGAGCAGGTTGGCGTCGGTGCCACTGGCAAGATCCCGCCAAGTCTGAGCGCCATCTTCGGTTCGCAATACCGCGCCATGCTGACCGACGGCGTAGCCGACGTTGCCGTCCAGTGCGAGCGCGAACAGCGAGGCTTCGCCACGGTGGGTCATATTCCAGGTCTCGCCGCCGTCGACCGAATGAAGCACCAGCCCAAATTCACCGACGATGGTTACCTTCCCTTCTGGGGATACTTGAACATCATAGATATGCGGCTCGACGAAATCGTTGACCAGCGCTTCCCAGTCGAACGATAAGGATTCCCAGGAGCGACCGCCGTCCTGGGATTTCAGAACGGTGCCGAAACCGCCGACGGCAACTGCCAAACCGATATCGTTGGCGCTGACATCCAGCAGCCTGGCTTCGGTACCGGACTCGACCTTGCCCCAGTTTTCTCCCTCGCGCCGAAAGATCACGCCACCCTGACCCACGGCGAGAACATTTGCCGAGCTACAGTCGAGCCCCAGGATCGCCTCGGGCCCCAAGGGCGCCAAGGACCGCCAACTGGCGCCCTGGTCCTCGGTGAGCAGCACCGTACCCGCGACGCCCACCGCGAAACCCAGCGAATCATTGAAGCAGAGATCGTACAGGGCGTCGTGAGCTATCCCTTGATGGCGTACCGAAAAGGTTCCTGTCTCATCCGCAGCGGCGGCCCCTCCGACTGCCAAGCCGGCAACCATCCCCAACGCGACTACCGCGCCTTTTAGTGTTTGCTTCATGATCAGCTTCCCAGCCTGCCCATCGCTTGAACGGCGAGGATTTTCCAGTCGGAACCTGCCCGATCCCGGTACGCAGCCTCAAGCGCTCGGCCACGACAAAAATCGCATTTCCACATGTGCATTCTGAACGCCCCCTTGATTCTTAATTTCGGAATATCGGCCCGCTACTCACTTGTAGACTTCGTCGCCAGACACATAATCGCTCAGGTCCACGCCTTCGCCCACCAACAATTTGTCGGAAGCAACGAATTTGGGTTTGAACAGCCAGATCAGCAGCGGCACCATCACCAGCGACAGCACCATGTTGATCAGCATCACCATGGCCAGCAGCAGCCCCATATCGGCGAGGAACTTCAACTCCGACAGGAAATACCAAGGCAAGATGGCGAACAAACTGATCGCCGCGGTAAAGAAAATAGCTTTCCCTGTCGTGGCCACAGCGGCATAGTTGGCCATCCCATAATCCTTGTGCCCCTGATACTCCTCACAGATTCGGCTGAGGAGATAAATTCCATAGTCGATCCCCACACCGATGCCGATCGCCGTGATGGGTAGCGTATTCACATCGAGCCCGATGCCCATGTACACCATCGTGGTAGCGAGAAACACGTTGGCAATATTCACCGGAAACAGCAGTATCAAACCGGCAACGATGGACCGATAGGCATAGGCCGCACCAATCAGAATCACGATGTTCAGCAGTCCCAGAATCGTCCACTGGAAATTATCGACGGTGTCGTTGATCGACTGTTGCAGAGCGATGGTTCCGGTCGCCAGGCGAATCAGGAATTTCTCGTGATCCAGACCGATCTTGTCGAGCGCCGCCCGCACCTGGGCAAGCGCCATGTCCACGGTTTCCTGCTTATTATCCTTGTACCAGAGCGAAACGGTGCCGTTCTGCTGGACGAAATCCGAGACATGGGAAAAGGCCTTCGGGCTACTGCCGAACAGCACCGCCCCTGCCGCCGCCTCGACCGCCTGCTGGTCGGGATCGAGGGGCGCCCACTTGGGATTGCCACCACTGAACAACCGATTGGCTTCGGGCAGGTAATCCGCAAAGGAAAGCGTCGCCTCCGGCGGATTGTCGGAAGATTCTACCGCCCGCTGCAGGGCAGCCATGGTAAAGATAGTGGGTGCCTGCTTGAGCAGGCGATCCTGTTCCTGCTGCTTGGCCTCGAATACGACTTCCAGGGTATTCAATCCGGGGAAATGGCTGTTGATTTTGCTGACCGCCGTGTTGTAGGCAGAATCCTCGTAGAGGAGATTGCTGCCTTCCACAGGATTGCCGATCTTGATTTCCAGCATCTTGTAGACACTAAACCCGATCAGCGCCACAAACACGGCGGCGGTGATCCGTGCCGGTGCACCGAACGTTATCTTCGAGAAATGCTGCAGTCCGTGCTTGATGCTGCGATGGATGCTGAATCCGCCATCGTCCTCCACGCCGACCAATTTGGCGACGTTCTTGGGTTGCGGCAACAGCGAGATCAGCATGGGGGCAAGAAACACCGCCACCGGAATCAGGGTCGCCGCCCAAAACCCGCAGAAAATGGCGAAGCGCTGCATGGTGGGAATCGGCGCCACCGCAATCAGCAGCAACCCGGCAACATCGGTAAAGATCCCCAGGATACCGGGCGCCATCATCACACTCAGGGAGATCTCGGCGGCCTTTTTCTTGTCCTTGACGTGGTAGTACACCTCGTAGAACCGCTCGGTTGCCTGTACGCAGTGGCTGAAGGAGCGCGCCACCAGCAGCAGCGGCACCACCATGATCAGGGGCTCGATAGGGTCCTGAATCCAACCCACGAACCCGAAACCCCAGATCGCCGAAATCGATGCACAGACCACCGGAACGACCACACCGGCCACATTGCGCATGTAAAACGCCAGCGCCAGCAACAGCACGACAGCGGTAACCGCAAAGATGAAAATCATTTCATGCTGATAGAAAAACACCCATCCGGTTAGCATGGGCTGGCCCGCAGCATGGATTTCGTGAACCTCGTCGGCTCCCGCCTGGACCAGATTTTCCTGAATGAAATCGAAGACCGTGCGGTAGTCCAACAGTCGCTCGATGAAGGTCGCCTGAATCAGGGTGGCGGTTTCATCGGCGGAGATGAGAAAGGTCTGGCTCGCCGGGGATTTTTTGACCCGCTCGCGAAATTCCGCAATCTCTTCCGGGGTGGCGGGCGCATGGTCACCCATCAACGGTTGGCTGTCGATGCCTTCCGGCGTGGCCTCGGAGTAACGCGCCTTTTCGGTGGTGATCGACAACACCTGATCATGATCGACACCCGGAGTGAGGTCGATGCTGCGGGTCAAATCCCAAACTTTCTGCAGGGTGTCGGGGTTATAAATGGTCTGGCCGTCAGTCCGCTTCACCATGATGGTGACGGTGAGCGGGTTGCCAAAATTCGGATGGTCCTTATAGACCTGGACGAAAGGATGATTTTCGGGAAGCAGATCGGAGAAGATGGTCTTGAGCTCGACGTTACGCAACCCCCACCCAAAGAATGCAGTAATGGCCAGCATGACCAGCAGGGATGCCCACACGTGGTGCATCACGAATTCCGAAATCCGATGGCGTAACGTTTTCAAGCGATCCCCCTTAAACCCCGGCGGTAGATTTCAAATATCCAACGATCTGCTCGACGCTCGTGGACGCGGCCCTCTGCTGGCGCTCTTATGGCCCAGCACTCGCCACTTGCCCACCCGGTGACGGGTTGTCATCCGTTACGCGGCCGGCGCCTGCCAATGCCTCTACGCGCTTTCCAACAACCCGCCAAGCGAACGCTGCCCGCAGAGATTATGGTTATGCAACTGCCTCTTTGGACAAGCGGCGGGACTCTACCATGGACGATCCACGCCATCCACACCAGTAACCGAAAACAGGCGAAAATGTTTTGATTTACATGACGTTACTGATCAGTAACGAAAAATAACAGGCGGCATATCAATCGACCGAAGGGTCGACGCCTTCCACAGACACCGGGGTATTGTGCAGAAAACCGGCTGCTCAAGCCGTTTGAAAGAATGTGCGGCGGCCGGCGACCCAGACAAAGGAGCCACAAGCGACGATTACCGCGAGGAAATAGAACGCGTATTTCACATAGGGCACGCGGCCCACCCGAAACGGAAATACCGAGCGGTAGGCCAAGCCGGTCGCCAGGTGGCGCGCGTTGATGATCCCAACGTACCCGCCGTCCGCTACGAAGGGATAGCGAACGTTCATCACGCCATTGGGGTAGTGGTGCATCGGGGAGTAGAAGATCGTCGAATCTTCGATGGCTTCCTCACCGCCCAAATCTTCGTAGGTAGCCTTTATCCCGATGTCGTTGACATCGCGAATGATGCGGAAGTCCAGCTCCATCTCGCGCAATTCGTCGCTGATGAAATCGATTACGAACACCGCACTGCCCGTCGACGGGATGTCTTCGCAGAATTCCTGAGTAGCTCTTTGCTCGGGAAGATAACCGGTGAAGTGCGCTTTGTAGCGCCCGATCTGGATGACACAGAGGTCGTCCTCCATGGACACACCTCCGTGTGCAAAGCCCAGCAGGGGCGCCATCGCCAGGGCGAGCGCCACAAACATCCCGGCAACTTGCGGCAGAACATCGCGACGAGGGCCCACTGCCGAGCGCACTGCGCGTGGCGACCGGACCCTATGGAGCAGATAACCGAGGCCGCGAATGCCGCACAAAGCCACGCATCGCCAACCGCGACAGTTGGTCGCGCTGCCAAGCATGCGGGGCCACTCCACGTCAGCGATCAACGGCCCCATGGTTTCGGCCCCATCAGAAGAACTTCGGCAAGATGGCGCCGCCAACCTCTTGGTAGTAGCGAACACCCTTGGCATCTTCATAGAACAGCAACCCGGCAAACCGACTGTCCGGATCATAGATCAAACCGGTCATGCGCTGGGTTTCCCAAAGCGAGTCTTCGGCTCTGATCACCACGTCGATGCTCTGCCCGGGCTCGATGACCGATACCGAGGGATGCAGGCTGTCGCCGGCCACCAATTCTTCCCCCTCGACCACTTTGGCGTCGGACGCCGGGCCGTTGAGGAAGCGGATGTTGGCGGTGACGAACTCCTTGATGGTCAAGGGTTGATCGCCATGGTTGCTCAGGCTCATCCGCATCGTCAGACTGCGCCCGGCCAGTTCGTAGTTGGCGTTCTCCACCGCAACCTTCAATGGTCCCTTGGGAACCGGCGCTCCCTCTACCTTTACCTTGCCGGTCTGCAGCGGGATGGTGACCGGATAGCGATGCTCGGCCCAAAGATAGCCAGCCAGGATCAGCACCATCGTCGCCGTAAAAAAGAACCCGCCAACCAGGAAATCCCGCTTGGTGATCATGGCATTGGCTTGTTCGGGACCGAGATTGCGCACCCTCATGTATCGGGGGATGAACAATTCCGGCTTCATCAGCCAATAAACCAAAAACGCCACCCCCATGGCAATCCACACCAGATGCCAGCCGACCACAGCCTTGAGGCCAACGCTTTCGAGATCGACCGTCTCACCGGTCAGGGTAGTGATCTCATTGGTGAAGGTCGCCGCAGTCGCAGAGGGCTCAATTTCCACCCAGGTACCCTTACCCACCAGGGTTCCTGCATCTTTGACGTTGAGCAGCGGGTGAATATGGTAGCGTCCGGGAATTCGCGCCCGCACCACGATCTTGAAGTCATAGACCTTGCCGGGTTCGAACGCCGTCGAGCGAATCATGGGAACCCCGTTGACCTCGGAGTAGACCCGGATGAACTTGGGCCCGGGCGCACCGATGTTGAGAAAGACCGTATCGGTAATCGACGGCAATTGCTCCGGCCACAGTTCGGAGGGGACGAACTTTCCGGTCATCACGATGGTGTCCCCCACCTTGGCTCGCGTCGGGGAAACACTGATGTCGAACCAGTGCAGGGTCCGCATCCGCATGCTGGCGAGCTGCGCGCGCTCGCCGTGCGCCCCGGCATCCACGGAGAACGTCAACAGGCTCAACGCAAAGCAGCCCAACAGCCCCCAGGCCGCAATCGAATTGGTCTGCCGCATCATTTTCATGGTCATCGCAGTCATCGTCATGGCACTACTCAGGCAATGTCAGGCAATGCGCCGCACGTAGCGGCCAGCCAGGTTGTAAATCGCCGCGCCCAGCAACAGGAACAGCGAATAGGTGACCACCGCGACAAAGGCCGAAAATACCGCGGTCAAGGGCGTCACCGAGCCGCCAAAGGTGCGCAGCGTCGATTCCTCGATGATCCGCAGATATTCCGGGGTAGTGGTGCGGATGTACTGATAACCCATCAGATCGGACAGCGAGACCAAGGTCCCGCTGTATTCGACCGGCACCTTGTAGGCGGCGAACAGCGGCCAGTTGATGGGCCAGATCAGTGCCCCGAACAGGAAGGGCCCGGCAAACGCCGAAACCAGAAGGCTGCGCGTCAGCAGCAGCACACAGTCGAGCAAAATTCCCAATCCGATGTAGGTGGAAGGGAAGGTGAACGTCATCGGGAAATCGGTGAATTGCCCGAAGTTGAAATAGCGGCTCACCCAGGAAACCAGGCACAACAAGGTGGTTACCGCGGTGGCGATGATGGGCAGCCGAAACGCCTTCCAGATGGGATAGACGAACGCCGCGATGAACATCATCAGCGACATGGGGGTGATCAGGGGCCACCAGCGGCGATCGCGCCAGTCGATCCAGTAGTCCCAATCGCCGGCAGTCAACGCATAGTGAATGGAGATTCCCAACGCGAGAAAACTGAACAATACGACGATCAGGATGCCGTCGAAACGCCGGTAGTATCGCTGCGCGCTCGGATTGTCCAAAACCGAGAGATCATAGCGCCCGGCGGGATCGGTAATCTTGGCGGCTGGAAGCGCGATATTTGCCATGGGTTCACCTTGGAGGCAGGAGGTCGCTGCGGGATGGCCCGCTGTGGGCCAACCCGGATCTGCACATCAATACTTGAAAGCAGTGAGACTCGTTGCACCGGCCGACAAAAAAGCGCCCCTGTCGGCAGGGGCGCTCTCCGCAAGCCGGATACGGCTCAACCGTTGGGAGCGACGCAGTCGCGGCCGGACGTCACCACCGCAATCAGCTGCGCCATGCGCTGGATGATCTGCACGGCGAGCGGGCCAAGGAAGAACAGCGACCAGCCCAGGACCACGAAACCCCAGTGGATCGGCGCGGCGAACAGTTCCTCGGCGTAGAAGAAGGTATGCCCCCACTCGTTGAAGCCATAATTGGGCATGATCATGAAAATTCCGCACACCACTCCGAGGAACGGAATCGAAACGCGGTTCATGAATGCCGGGATGCGGGTATGAGCCCAGATGAAGGTCGGGATCAAGATCGCAGTCAGCAGCGGCAGCGAGAAATAGAAGATCACGATATGGGTCGGGGTGAAGTCGGTATCCCGGATGGCCACCTGGTGCCAAGCCGCATCGGATTCCACCGCCAGCGCCGCGATCAGGGCCGCCCAAATGCCCAGGATGGTGAACACGCCAAGCAGGGTGAAATAACGCTTGAGTTCGACCTCGGGCGTAATGGTCGAGGCGTCCCGGACCCGAGTCACCCACATGTAAATGGAGCCAAATACCATGATGCCGCCCAGGACGGCGACTTCACCGTACAGCAGCGGCATCCAATACGCCTGAAACTCCGGCTCGTAGTAATCCATGCCGACGGAAAACGCCATCATCTGTTGATAGATACGGATTCCGATCGCGATCGCCAGCATCAGCGCCCCACCCAGGTAGGCGATGCGATTGCGCCGCAGATGGCCCGCTATACCACCACCGCCGGCGGTATCCTCGAAATAACCGGTTTGCGCCTCATAGGCATGGCGGCTAGTGTTGATCTCGGACATGACACTCACCCCACTATAGGTTATGAATTTACTTATCAGAAAAACCCTTGGTTATCATAATCCGTCGCGCTACACAGCATGCGCGGAGATTATTGGCCTGAAAGGACTATACGACAAGCACCCCCGAGCGCCGACAGCACCGCAAGTGACAGAACCATGGCAGAAAGTGACACCAGCGGAGGTCGCCGAGGGCACATCCCAGCCAGATCGATTCGCCTTTGCGGGCGCGTCGGCCCATGCGAGAATCCAGCGGTGCGCGGGGGGATTGTCCGCGCCCAACGGCTCGCCCGGTTTGCGCGCTGGAGCGATAGGCAATAACGCAGGCGCATAAATCGACATGACCCAACGACCGGCCGCCCCCACGCTTGACAAGCAGGCCCTTGCCGCCGTCGCGCCGACCGCGGACAGCCGCTTCGTCCATGCCAGCTACGCCAACCTCGTGTTCCATACCCTGGGCGGCGGGCCGGAGATCTCGGCCATTTTCCGCCAACACGGGCTGGACCCCGCCACTTGGACGGACACCAACGCACCGGTGCCTTTCGAGCCCCTGGCGGAAAGCGTGTTTGCAGTGATGCAAGCCCACAAACTGCCGGCTGCTGGCTTATCGCTGGGTGCCAAGCTCCACGTGTCCAAGCACGGCACCATCGGCATGGCGGTCATCTCGGCGGACACCGTCGGCCAGGCCATCAGGGACATCGCCAGGTATTACCAAACCGCCATCACCTTTTGCGGGATGGACCTGTACTACCAGGGAGACAGGTTGATCATCGAGCTCAAGGAAGCGTTCACCAATCCCGAAATTCGCGTAATCGTGGTGGAAGCCTTGATGTTGACTCTGCAAAACGCCCTGGAGTTCGTCAGCGGCAAGGCGCTGACCGACAGCCGGGTCGTGTTCGGCTATCCCCCGCCTCCCTACGCCGATCAATACGAGCTCTATTTTTCCGGCAAGGTGGAATTCGACGGCGAACGCCACCTGATGATCCTTCCGGCGGCGTTGCAGAACGTGCGCTGCGTTTCGGCCGACGCGCACATCCACCGCTTGGCCGAGGAGCAGCTCCAGCACCGGATGCACGAACTGCGGGCGGGCACGCCCATTCATCAGCGCATTCTCACCGAGTTGCGGCGCGACCCCGCGGCGATGCCGTCGTTGCAGGAAATGGCCAGAACCTTCAATGTCTCGACGCGAACCCTGATCCGCCATCTGCAGGCCGAGGGCACCACCTACCGGGATCTGCGCGACGGGATCCATAAACAGATGGCCATGGAAGCGCTGCGCAATACCGATCAATCCATCGATGCCATCGCAGTGGCGCTCGGCTACCAGGACACCACCAGCTTTCGGCGCGCGTTCAAACGCTGGTGCGGCTGTTCTGCCTCCGAGTACCGGGAGCGCGAACGCAGCGCGCAACACGGGAACACCGACGATCTCTGACCCAGTCCGGGAGGACATCCATGACCCAGCAAGGCATTCAGATTTCCCTGGCCGGCAAGGCCGCGTTGATCACCGGTTCCGCCCGCGGTTTGGGCGCCGAGATCGCCAGCACCCTCGCCCGGGCCGGGGCTGCGGTGATGATCGCCGACATCCTCGAAGACCAGGGACAGCGCACCGCGGCTGCGATTCAGACCGCCGGCGGCAAGGCGGCCTTCGTCCGCCAGGACGTGACCAGCGAAACCGACTGGCGCACCGCGGTCGAAGCCACCGTGAACGCGTTCGGCGGCTTCGACATCCTCGTCAACAACGCCGGAATCGAAATCTGCGCGCTGGTCGAAAACACTTCACTCAAGGATTTTCAACGCATCCTCGACATCAATGTAACCGGGGTATTCCTGGGCCTCCAAGCCGCCGCGCAGGCGATGAAACCCGGCGGCATAGCCGGTCGGGGTGGGGCGGTGATCAATCTTTCCTCAGTCGCGGGACTGCGCGGGTTTTCCGGCTTGAGCGCCTATTGCGGCAGCAAGGGCGCGGTCAAGTTGCTGACCAAGGCTGCGGCGGTGGAATTCGGCCACCTGGGCTATGGCATCCGGGTCAACTCGATCCACCCCGGCCTGATCCCCACCGACATGGGCAACGCGGTGCTCAAGGGTTTCGTGGCCGCCGGGCTCGGCAAGGACGAGGCCAGCGTGCAGCAGGCCTTCGAGCGCGGCACCCCGCTGGGCATGAAGGGCGTGCCCGCCGACATCGCCAAGGCCGCACTGTTCCTGGCCAGCGATCAGTCGCCCTGGGTCACCGGCGCGGAACTGGTGGTGGACGGCGGCACCACGGCGTCCTGAGCAGTCCCGGCAACGTCATTACTCGGGCCGCTTCGGTGGCGCCTTGCGCGGCGCGCCGGAGCGGCTCAGCCAGCGCAGGATGCGGACCCACTGTTCGCGATCCGGCAGAGTCCGCACCGGGGCGAACTCGAAGATCGACAGCCCGCGTTCGGCCGCCAACACATAGTTCTGCGTGGCGCGCAATGCGGCCAGAAACGGGAAGGGCTTGCCGTTGGGCAGACTGAAACCGGACAGGTAGTCTTCCAGCCCGGCCGCCGCCAGCGTGTGCTCCCGCATCCGGTTGGCGACCGTGGCCACCCTGACACCCTTATCGATCGCCTTGCGCACCGCGCTCAACTCACCCAGAAAATGCGTGGCCGCGCGCACATCGATGGGCGACGGCAGCAGCGGTATCAGCACGCTGTCTGCGCGTTTGACCAGATCCGCGAGCTCCGTACCCCGGATCGCGGCTGGGCTGTCGATGATGAGCCAGTCGGTATCCCTGGGCGGCTTCAGGCCGTCGCGCCAGGCTGCGACCCCAGCAATGGGCGGGCGATCCGCTGGCCGCGCGGCCAGCCAGTCCAGGCTCGACTGCTGGGGATCGCAATCCGCCAGCGCCACGCACCTGCCCTTGCTCGCGAAATAGCCGGCGAGATTGGTGGCCAGAGTGGTCTTGCCGCAGCCACCCTTGGAATTGAGGATCAGAATACTGCGCATGCCCAACTCCCTGTTGTGCGCCCGGGGACGCCAGCCCGGATCAATGGGCGGTATAGCCGCCGTCGATCACCAACTCGGTGCCGGTGACATAGCGGGACTCATCCGACGCCAGGTAGAGGATACCGTAAGCCTGGTCGATCGGATCGGCCATGTGCCCGATCACGATCTCGTGGCGGATGCGCTCCAGATCCGCCGGCCCGAACA
>DASUDS010000003.1:0-2481 GCA_036275455.1 Porticoccaceae bacterium | reverse complement strand
GACCGCGACGCCACCCCGACGGAGGTCGTGCGGGTGCAACAGCATTCAACCGTGACCACCGCATACGGACATCCGACGACACCCGCGGTAACAAGCCTGACACCCCGTTCGGTTCTTCGTTGATCCCCGTCAACAGCCCATCGTCCATACCGCGCTAGCCTTGCAAGGCACATCACCTGACGGAGGCGACGATGGAAACTCTCAGCGACAAGGAAACCGCCAAGCGGCTCGCAATCACCATCGGCACATTGGTGGGCGTAATGCTGTTTCTCATCGCGGCATCGAATCTGCTCTGAAACCGGGGACGATTTCCGCGCTGAACCCGGGGGCGACTGCGGCCAGCGTTCCAGCCACGCGAGCGGGTAGCCTGCGGCGATCACCGGGCCTATAGTCGGGCGATCGCCAACAGCTGCGGAGGTGGTCATGAACCAGCCCGTCTATGCGGTAGTGAAAGATCAGCCCGAGCGCGCCCGTCGGCAAGCACCGACCTTCGCTTCGCCTGCCGAGGAACGTGCCCATCGCCAGCGCTGCCTGGTCGCCGCCTTCCGACTGTTCGGCAAGTTCGGCTTCGAGGAAGGCGCCGCTGGCCACATCACGGTGCGCGATCCGGAACATTCCGACCGCTTCTGGGTGAACCCCTTCGGCGTCTCCTTCAAGCGCATGCGCGTCGCCGATCTGCTGCTGGTGGATCACCATGGCGAGGTCGTCGCGGGCGAGGGTCCGCTCAATGCCGCGGCTTTCGCGATCCACGGCGCCATTCACGCCGCGCGCCCCGACGTGGTGGCCGCCGCCCACTCCCACTCGGTGTATGGCAAGGCTTGGTCGAGCCTTGGCCGCCCGCTCGATCCCCTGACCCAGGACGCCTGTGCCTTCTACGAGGACCACGTGCTGTTCGACGACTTCACCGGGGTGGTGCTGGACCCGGCCGAAGGCCGGCGTATCGCCGCGGCACTCGGGCCGCGCAAGGCCTGCATCCTGCAAAACCACGGCCTGCTCACTGTGGGCCAGAGCGTGGAGTCGGCGGCCTGGTGGTTCATCACCATGGAGCGCAGCTGCCAGGCGCAGCTGCTCGCCGAAGCGGCCGGCACGCCGAAACTGATTCGCCCCGAGGTGGCCGCGCTGACCCGCGACACCGTGGGCACCGAGCAGGCCGGCTGGTTCAACTTCCAGCCGCTCTACCAGAGCATCCTCGCCGAGCAGCCCGATCTGCTGGACTGAGGCGCGGTGGCGCCTGCCATCGGTGCGCCTACCAGCTGTTGCGCAGCTCGCGCAGCTTGAGGAATACGGTTTTCGGATCCGGGGATTCGTCCAATTCAGGGAAGGCCTCGCGCAGGCGGGCGATCACCGTCGGGCTGCGCAGGCGGAAAAAGGTGTTGATCTCCTTTTCCAGCGCCAGCGTGGACACCATTGCGTGGGCCGGATCCTGGTGTTCCGTGCGCGAGAACAGTTCGCGGGCGGCAGCGTTGTCCGGCTCGCGGTCCAGGGTGAAGCGCAGGTTGTTGGCGATGTAGTCGTGACCCGGATAGACCAGGGTTCGTTCGTCGAGCCTGGCAAGCTGGTCGACGAAGGTCTGGTACAGCTCCGCCGGATGGCCGCCGTGATGGCAGTTGCCAGCACCGGCATTGAACAGGGTATCGCCACAGAACAGCGCCGGCTGCTCGGTCTTCGACAGCAGGCAGATGTGGCACATGGTGTGCCCCGGAGTGTCCAGCGCCAGCAGTTCCACGGTGCGGCCGACACGGATGACATCGCCAGCGACCAGGCCGCGGTCCAACCCCGCAATGCTGTTGCCCGCGTTGGCATGGGCCAGCACCTTGGCGCCCGTAGCCGCGACCAGTGGTGCATTGCCGCCGGTGTGATCGAAGTGCTCGTGGGTGTTGAGGATCTGGGTGATCTCCCAGCCACGCGCCTTAGCGGTCGCCAGACACTGCTCGTGGGCCAGCGGATCGACGGCCAGCGCCTCGCCGGTCTCGGGACAGGCGATCAGATAATTGAAGTTGCGGTAATCGTTACCGGTCCAGATCTGTTGGACGATCATGGCTGTAATCCTCGGCGTTGGTTCGGGTTCATCCAGCCAGGGCGCGGATCAGCGCCGGCCGCGCCTCTGGCGCAACAAAGGCAAAATCCAGGGTCAGGCGATCGACCAGGCCGCCGAAGCGGCGTTGCAGCTCCGGCACGATGGCCGCCGGCTCGCCGACCACGGCGAAGGTGTGCAGCATCTCCTCGGTGATTTGCTCACCCATCGCCTGCCAGCGGCCCTGCTTGGAGAGCTGGTTCAATTCCGGTTGCAGTTCTCCCCAGCCATGGGTCTCCAGCACGGTGCGATACGCGGGCGTGGAAGCGTAGAAGGCGATGCGCTCACAGATTGCGCGGCGCGATTGGGCAAAGGCTTCCTCCGTCGATCCCGAGACCACGAAGGGCGCGTGGGACAGCTCGAAGGCGGAGCGCGCCAGGCCGCGCGGGCCCAGTCCGGCGTCGATC
>DASUDS010000002.1:0-5195 GCA_036275455.1 Porticoccaceae bacterium | reverse complement strand
ACCTATGTGCACCGCATCGAGAGCCTGCTGGCGCCGGTGGTCGGCTACGGCGGGGTGCGCGCGCAGGTCAAGGCGGACATCGACTACACGCGCACCGAGTCCACGGAGGAAAACTATACGCCCGATCCCGTAGCCATTCGCAGCGAGATCGTTGCGGAGGAAATCGGTCCCGGTAACGGCAGCGGCGGCGTGCCCGGCGCACTGACCAACCAGCCGCCGGAAGCCGGCCGCATCGATCCCCAGGCCATGGCGGCAGATGCCGGGAAAGCGGATGCCGGGAAGGCGGATGCTGGAGAAACGAACGCCGGGAAAGCCGATGCCACCGCGGCGAAAGGCGCGGTCGCTTCCGCATCACAGCAAGTCGCTTCCGCATCTCAGCAGGTCGCTTCCGCATCGCAGCAAGTCGCTTCCGCATCACAGAATGTCGTCCGCAGTCGCGAATCGACGCGCAACTACGAGATCAATCGAACCTTGCGACACTCCCAGGAGGGCGGGGGGCGGCTGCGGCGGTTGTCGGTTGCCGTGGTGGTGGACGACCGGCTGGTTGCCGATGCCGAAGGCGTGGTGCGTCCGCTGCCGCTGACCGCCGACGAACTGGCCCGGCTCACCGCGCTGGTGAAGGATGCGGTGGGTTTCGACGAGAGCCGTGGCGATCGGGTCAGCGTGATCAATCAGGCGTTCATCAAGCCCGGGCCCATCGAGCCGGTGGCGGAACCACTGTGGGAGCAGCCCTGGGTGATGGATCTGGGCAAGCTGGCGGTGGCTGCGCTGGCACTGCTGTTCATCGTCTTCGGGGTGCTGCGGCCAATATTGAAGCGACTGGTGGAGCGGGGCGTCGCGTCGCCCACCGAGCCGGCGATCGGCAGGCTAACCGACGGTCGCGAGCCCGAAGACGACCGGCTGCGTTTGAGCCAGGATCCGCGCCTCCCCCAGCTTGCGGCACCCGCCGAACCGAGGGTCTCGCCGCTGGACCGGGCGAAGACGGTGGTAACCGAGGATCCGGCGCGGGTGGCGCAGGTGGTCAAGGCGTGGGTGGAAGCAGATGGCTGAACCGAAATTGACCGGCGCCGAGCGCGCCGCGGTATTCCTGATGAGCGTCGGCGAGGCGCATGCCGCCTCGGTGCTCAAGCTGATTGGCCCCAAGGAGGTACAGAAAATCGGCGCGGTGATGGCCGGGCTCAAGAACATCTCCCGCCAGCAGGTCAACGCGGTGATCGAGGATTTCACCACTGCGGTCGACGAACACACCAACCTCGGTATCGGCAACGAGGAGTACGTGCGCAAGGTGCTGGTCAATGCCCTGGGCGAGGACAAGGCCAGTGGCCTCATCGACCGCATTCTGCTGGGACGCAATTCCAAGGGACTGGAGGCGCTCAAGTGGATGGATCCGCGCGCGGTGGCCGAGGTCATCCGCCTCGAGCATCCGCAGATCATCGCCATCGTGCTCGCCTACCTGGACAGCGACCAGGCCGCTGCCGTGCTGCAATCTCTGCCGGAAAACATGCGCGCCGCGGTGTTGATGCGCATCGCTTCGCTGGATGGCATCCAGCCCCAGGCACTGCACGAGCTGGACGAGATTCTGGAACGCCAGTTCCACGGCAAGGCGAACGTCAAGTCGTCGTCGGTGGGTGGCCCGAAGGCGGCAGCGGACATTCTCAACTTCGTCGACGGCTCGGCCGAGGCGAAGATCATGGAAAGCATCTCCGAGAGCGACGAAACCCTTGCCGGGCAGATCCAGGAGCTGATGTTCGTATTCAACGATCTCGCCCAGGTGGATGGCCGCGGCATTCAGGTGCTGTTGCGCGAGGTGACCTCCGATACCCTGGTGATGGCGCTGAAAGGTGCCGACGAGGGTGTGAAGGAAAAGATTTTTGCCAACATGTCCAAGCGCGCCGCGGAGATGCTGCGCGACGATCTGGAGGCCAAGGGCCCCGCAAGATTGAGCGACGTGGAGGCGGCACAGAAGGAGATTCTGGCGATCGCCCGTCGACTCTCGGACGCCGGAACCATCGCGCTCGGCGGCCGCAGCGCAGATCAGTTCGTGTGATGCAAAACGCCGGCGAAGATGTACATCCCATCGTTGCGACTAGCCAGTGTTCATTCCGGAGGAGCGCATGGCCGTAAATCAGAAACCCGTTGCCGGTAGCGTTGGCGACTGGCGTGTCTGGCCGCCGGTGGCGGTAGCCAAGCCGCGCGCGGTGCATCCGGATCCGGTGAGCCCGGAAAAATCGGCTGGACCCTCCCCGGCGGAGCTGCAGCGCATTCGCGAGCAGGCGTATCGCGAAGCCTATGCCACGGGTCTGGAGGCGGGGCGTGCCGCGGGAGTGGCTCAGCTGTCCGTGCGGGCGAGGGAGCTCGAAGCCTTGTTTGGCGGCCTGGCCGATCCATTCGCCACCGCAGGCGAAGCGTTGCAGACGCAGCTGGCTGCCTTGGTTACCGCATTGGTGCGGCAGCTGGTGCGGCGTGAGCTGCGCGCCGAGCCCAGCGTCATCGTCGCCGTGGTGCGCGAAGCCATCGGTTTGCTGCCGGTCAGCCAGCAGCGCCCGCGCGTTCATCTGCATCCCGAGGATGCCGCCCTGCTGCGTGAACTCCTGCATCTGGATGGCGAGGATAAAGCCTGGAGTCTGGTTGAAGATCCCACCGTTTCCCGTGGTGGCTGCCGGGTGCGCACCGATGATTCAACCATCGACGCCACCCTCGAATCGCGCGTCGCCCGGCTCTGCGCCGCAACCCTGGGCAGCGAACGCGCCGAGGATGCCAACCCATGACGGCGCCGGCCCCCGGGGTGGCTGCGCTGGCCTGGCTGGATGCCTGCCGGCAACGCGCCGGCCAGCCCCCGCAGCTGGTAGTCGAAGGGCGGCTGAATCGCGTGATCGGACTCACCCTGGAAGCGGTCGGCGTGCAGGCGGCGATCGGCAGCCGCTGTCAGGTGCGCGGTACCGATGGGGGAGAACTCGAAACCGAAGTGGTGGGGTTTTCCGGCGACCGGCTGTACTTGATGCCCATTGGTGATCTGCAGGGCGTGGCGCCCAGCGCCACGGTGATTCCCACCGGCCGCTGTGCCGAGGCGCCGGTGGGCGATTGCCTGCTGGGTCGCGTCATCGATGGCGCCGGGCGGCCGCTGGACGGCAAGGGGCCGCTGCGCAATCGGCAGTGGGCACCGCTCAACGGGCGGCCGATCAACCCCCTGGCGCGAGCGCCGATCCGTGAGCCGCTCGACGTCGGCGTGCGTGCCATCAATGGGTTGCTGACCGTGGGTCGCGGCCAGCGCATGGGCCTGTTTGCCGGCTCCGGGGTGGGCAAGAGCGTGCTCTTGGGGATGATGACCCGCTACACCACGGCCGAGGTGGTGGTGGTGGGGCTGATCGGCGAGCGCGGCCGCGAGGTCAAGGAATTCATCGACACCATTCTGGGTGAAGCCGGATTGGCGCGCGCCGTGGTGGTGGCGGCCCCCGCCGACAGCACGCCGCTGATGCGGCTGCACGGTGCCTTGCTGTGCACGGCGATTGCCGAGCATTTTCGCGATCAGGGACGTCAGGTGCTGCTGTTGATGGATTCACTCACCCGTTACGCCCAGGCGCAGCGGGAACTGGCGCTGGCCATCGGCGAGCCGCCCGCGACCAAGGGCTATCCACCCTCGGTGTTTGCCAAGCTGCCGCACCTGGTGGAGCGGGCGGGCAATGGCGAGCGCGGTGGTGGCTCGATCACCGCGTTCTACACGGTGCTTGCCGAGGGCGACGACCAGAACGATCCCATCGCCGATGCCGCGCGCGCGATTCTCGACGGCCATGTGGTGCTGTCGCGGCGCATCGCCGAGACCGGGCACTATCCGGCGATCGACATCGAGGCCTCGATTTCGCGGGCGCTGCCGGAGATCACCGCGCGCGATCACCAGACCGAGATCATGCGTTTTCGGCAGCTGTTTTCCGCCTATCAGCAGAACCGCGACCTGATCAGCATCGGCGCCTATCAGGCAGGCTCCGATCCGCGCATCGACGAAGCGATCAACATGCAGCCGCGGCTGCTCGATTTTCTGCGTCAGAGCATGCACGAGCCCGTGGCGCTCGCGGACAGTCTGCGCGAATTGCATCAGATTACCGGCGGCTGAACGCATGACCCGATTGCGACGCATGGAGCCCATCCAGCGGCTCGCTGAGGAACGTGAGCAGGAGGCGGCACGAAATTTCACCGCGGCCCGGGTTCGCCTCGCCGAGCAGGAGGGGCGCAAGCAGCAGCTGCATGACTACCGGGGCGAGTATTCGGCGCGGTTTCAGCATTCCGGCGCCGGTGGCATGACACCAGGGCAGCTGGTCGAATATCGCGCGTTTCTGGCGCGCCTCGATCTCGGCTTGCGCCATCAGGACGAAGTACTGGCGAAGGCAAGCGCCGAAGTTGCCGCAGCCCAGCAGGCCTGGATGGAGGCGATCCGTTACCGCGACCGGTTGGAGGTGATGCGCAGCCGGATGCAGCGCGAAGAACAGCATCTGGCCGAGCGTCGCGAGCAGCGCGAAAGCGACGAGCGCTCCGGCCGGGTGCCACGCCCCAGGCTTGATTGAGCGCTGGCACGGCTCTTGCGATTTCGCCAACCAACGGGATGACGAGGAACACCGGCCCATGGAAACAATGGACAAATTGCCGTCGCTGCCCAAGGGCTCGTCGCTCGATGCGGCAGTCAATCCGCCGGGAGAAGGTTCTGCAAAACCGCCAGCTGGCGGGGAAAAGGGCGAATTTCCCCGCCTGTTGGCCGAGGCGCCCACGGCCCGCAGGGAGGGTGCGGTCGATGCCGCGAAAGACAGCGAGGATCGGTCTGCTGCCTTGCCGGCGGCAGACGCCGGCGGCAAGGACTTGCCGCCGGGGGAATCCCATGATCCGGTAGCGGCGTCGGCAGCGGAGAGCGTGGCGCAGGAGGTCGTACTGCCGCCGGGATTGCTGTGGACGCCGCAGCCTGGAACGCCTGGCATGCCGCAGCTGGCGGCGGTCGAGCACGGGGCAATCCAGGCGAGCGGCGCGCTGCGCCATGCGGCCGGCATGTTCTCCGCGGTGTCTCTCGAGGGTTTGGGCGATGGACCTGGCGTGCCCGAACCGGAGGGTTTTGCTCAGCAGCCGCTTGCATCGGCCGGGCAGGCCAGCACGCCGGCCTTGGGGGCCGCGATGCCGAGACTGCTGAGCGCGCTCGGTGGCGGAGCTCCGCAAGC
>DASUDS010000001.1:0-6671 GCA_036275455.1 Porticoccaceae bacterium | reverse complement strand
GCTCATCTGATAGCGCGAGGCCCGAAGGTCCCCCGCTTTCCCCCATGGGGCGTATGCGGTATTAGCTCGAGTTTCCCCGAGTTATCCCCCACTACCAGGCAGATTCCTACGCGTTACTCACCCGTCCGCCGCTCTACTCATTCCCGAAGGAACTTTCGCGCTCGACTTGCATGTGTTAAGCCTACCGCCAGCGTTCAATCTGAGCCATGATCAAACTCTTCAGTTTAATTTTTCATCCCCGGACCAGCGGCCCGGAGCGGGGGCGAAACTAAAGTCCCACCCCAATACTTGGCTCAAATACTTTGGCTTACCAAATCATACTTTCATGAATTGATGAGTTACTTGCATTTGATGATTTCAGCTGCCTGAAACCACTTCCGCAAGCACCCACACGCATTGCCTGATCGATTTTTAAAGAACGTTCGCTCTTTCGGAGCGGGCTGCGCAGTTTACACTGCTTAGCCTTCAAGTCAACAACCAACGGAATGTTTCTTTGTTGGCCTCGCTGGCCGGCTAATGCTCCCTGTCAGCGAGGCGCGCATTCTAGCCGCTGGCCGGGTCGTGTCAACACCTGAAATGAAATAAATTCCTCTCCCCGACCAAGACTAGTCTCCCAGCTCCACCAAATGGTGGTGTTTCTTGCCAAACCGGAGCAGGTGGTAGCGCCCAGCCGTGCCCTCGCGGGGCGCAAACAACGCGGCGACGCGGGTGTTGTCTTCCGGATCGAGCACCCGGTCATTGAGCACCAAGCCACCCCGAGCCAGCGCGTCCCGCACCTGTCTTCCCGCGCTGACGACGCCGAGATCCACCAGAAGCTGGGCCAAGGTAACAGCGGACAATTTCGCCTGCGGCAACAGGTGATACGGGATGCCATCCAGCTTGAGCTGCTCGAAATCCGGAGCGGTCAGCGCCGACAGTTCTTGGCCCCCGAACAGCACTCCGGTGATGCGCTCGACTGCCGCCAATGCCGCTTCGCCGTGAACCAACAGCGTCAGCTCTCGCGCCAGGACGCGCGGCGCCTCCTTGCGTCCAGCGCGCTGCGCGTCTGCACGCGCGATTTCGGCGATTTCGTGTACGGACAAGAACGAAAATAGCCGCAGGAAACGGTAGACATCCGCATCGGCGGTGTTGAGCCAGAACTGGTAGAACGCATAGGGAGAGGTCCGGGCCGCCTCCAGCCACACGGTTCCCGATTCCGTCTTGCCGAATTTGGTGCCATCGGCCTTGGTCACCAACGGTAGGGTAAGGCCGTAAACCTGGGTGCGATGCAGGCGCCGCACCAGATCGATCCCGCCGGTGATATTGCCCCACTGATCCGACCCGCCGATCTGCACCGTACACCCGTGGCGGCGATAGAGTTCGGCAAAGTCAAACGACTGGAGCAGTGCGTAGGAAAATTCCGTAAACGAGATCCCGGTATCTTCGCGCTCGATGCGCTGACGCACCGCCTCCTTGTGGATCATGGCGTTGACCGAAAAATGCTTGCCTATGTCACGCAGAAAATCGAGCGTCGGCATGGCCCCGAACCAATCGAGATTATTGACCAGCATGGCTCCCGCCGCGCCGTCGTCAAAATCGATGAAACGGGCCAATTGCTGCTTGATCCGATCCACCCACCCCGCGACTACCTCCGGAGTATTGAGCTGCCGCTCCTCGGCCTTGTGGCTGGGATCGCCGATGAGGCCGGTTGCGCCACCTACCAGCGCAATCGGCCGATGTCCCGCCAACTGAAACCGTCTCAGCGCCAACAACGGCACCAGACTGCCGATATGCAGGCTATCGGCGGTGGGATCGAATCCACAGTAAACCGATCGGGACTGGCCAAGGTGCGCTTCAAGCTCCTCCGCCCCACCAGTCATCTGGGCAACCAGTTCGCGCTCCTGTAACCCGCCAATCAGCCCACCATGAGCACCCATCACGACGCACCCCCACCAACCGGAAAACTGCGAACCTTACCGGAAGCGGTGACGCGATCTCCAGCGTTACCCGTTGCGCGTCAGGAAAATGGCCGCTCCAGGGAATCGCGCTGCGCGGCAACCGTGCTCAATTCCATGATTCAGATCTGGCACTTCGCGCACGCAAAGATCTTGGCATGCGCGCTTGACCAACCTTAGCCAGCATCTTTCACAGCCAGCGGCGGCGTTTCATCAGCACTACCACAGCCAGCAGCGACACCAGCATCACACCCACCACGATTTCAAAGGCATGCACGTCTTCTGTGCCGGGCAAGCCAGCGACATTCATGCCGAACAATCCCGTGATGAAGGTGATGGGCAGGAAGATTGCCGTCACGATCGCAAGCAAGTACATGCGCGCGTTCTGCTGCTCGGCGTTGCGATTGAGCAGCTCCTCGTGCAGCACCACCGCACGCTCCCGGACCAGATCGAGATCCTCGACATAGCGCGCGATGCGATCGGACTGCTCGCGCAAGCCGGCGGCCTCGGCTTCCCCGAAGCGTTCACGCGCCAGGCGCGCCAGTGCCTCCAGCGCCTCCCGCTGGGGCGCGAGAAAGCGCCTAACCTTGGCGGTCTGCCGGCGCAGTGTTGAAATGCCGATCCGCAGTTCCGCCGATACGCCGCCGGCAAGCGCTTCCTCGAACGATTCCACTTGCTCCTCGATGTCCCCAACGCAGCCGGCGATGCGATCGGCGAGGCGATGGATCAGCCGCACCACCAGTTCGGGGATGGCATGCGGCCCTCGGTTCGCCAGCAGCTCATCGCGCAGATCCTGCACCGACAACAGCCGGTACTGGCGCACGCTGATCAGCCGCTCGGGCTCTATCCACAGGCGCAAGGACACCATGTCCTCGGGATCCGCACCAAGATTGGTGTTGACGCCACGCAGGATCACCAGCATCCCGCCCGGGAGGTCCAGAGTGCGCGGCCGCGAATCCGGACGGATCAGCGCCTCGATCAGCGCTGCATCCAGGCCCAGGCCGGCGAGCACGGCGGCGGCATCGGGTTGGGAATAGTCGAGGTGGTACCAGCGCGATCCCGCGGTCTCCATCGGCTCGCAGCCACCTCGCCCATTGAGGCCGCAGGTGAACACGAAACCCGTTTCCGGGGCAGCGGCAACGGTCATGCTGGGCTCTCCGCGAGAAACTTCCGAGTCTTAAAAGGCGACGTTTTATAAGGAGTTTTCCTCCCCATCGCAACCACGCCGCCGCCCTCGCCAGCCCCCTTCCAGGGCCCCCGCGCAGACTACGGCCGTCTCAGCCGCCTCGCCGTTTGCCGCCGCCGCCCCGACGTTCTAGGATCGGTCATGAACGGATCGCAGCACGGAGACCAATAAGATGAACTTCCGCAACAAGCTCTGCAGAGACAATTTCTACATCGACGGCGCCTGGGTGGCGCCCACCAACCCCGGCGTGCTGGAGGTGATCGATGCCTCCACCGAAGAAGTGATGGGCAGCGTGCCGGCGGGCACCGAGGCCGACGCCGACCGCGCGGTCGCGGCGGCGGCGCGCGCCTTCGAGACCTGGGGCCTGACCGGCGCGGAGGAGCGCCGCGCGCTGCTGATCAAGCTGCGCGACGGCCTCGCCAAACGAGTCGATGAACTCGGCGAGATCATGGCCCACGAGGTGGGCATGCCGCTGGCCATGAGCAAGAACATCCAGGCCGGGCTGCCGCTGGTGAGCCTGGAAAACTTCATCCAGATCCTCGCCGACTACCAGTTCGAGGAACGTATCGGGAACTCGGTGGTGGTGAAGGAACCGGTCGGCGTGGTGGCGGCGATCACGCCCTGGAACTACCCCCTGCACCAGATCATGGCCAAGCTGTGCCCGGCGTTGGCCGCGGGCTGCACACTGGTAGTCAAGCCCAGCGAGGTCGCGCCGCTCGCCGCCTTCGTGCTGGCCGAGGAGGTGCATCGCGCCGGTTTTCCGCCCGGGGTGTTCAACCTGATCACCGGCCTGGGGCCGGTGGTGGGCGAGGCGCTGGCGCGCCATCCCCAGGTGGACATGGTGTCCTTCACCGGTTCCACCCGCGCCGGCAAGCGGGTCGCCGAGCTGGCCTCGCAGACGGTCAAGAAGGTGGCTCTGGAGCTGGGGGGCAAGTCCGCCTCCATCATTCTGGAGGACGCCGATCTCGAGGACGCGGTGCGCGGCACCGTCAACGACTGTTATTTCAACAGCGGCCAGACCTGCTCCGCCCACACCCGCATGCTGGTGCCCCGCACCGCCTACGCGCGCGCCGCGAAGAAAGCGCGCGAGGTCGCTGAATCCTTCACCCTGGGCCAGTGCACCGATACCGGGGCCAAGCTCGGTCCGCTCATTTCCAAGACCCAGCAGGAGCGGGTGCGCCGCTACATCCGCAAGGGTATCGAGGAGGGCGCGGAACTGATCACCGGAGGCCCGGAGCAGCCCGAGAACCTGCCCGTGGGCTATTTCGTCAAGCCCACGGTGTTCGGCAAGGTGGATGCGAAGATGACCATCGCCCAGGAGGAGATCTTCGGCCCGGTGCTCAGCATCATTCCCTACGATAGCGAGGAGGACGCCATCCGCATTGCCAACGACACGCCCTACGGCCTGTCCGGCGGGGTGTGGTCGCGCAGCGAGGCGCACGCCCGCGCCGTGGCACGCCGCATCCGTTCCGGGCAGGTGGTCATCAACGGCGGCAGCTTCAACATGATGGCGCCGTTCGGCGGCTACAAGCAGTCCGGCCACGGCCGCGAGCACGGGCCCTATGCGCTCGACGAGTACTTGCACACCAAATCGCTGCAGATGTGAAGGCGCGGGCGGTGCCGGGCAGCGGTATCCGGCACCGCTATAATGGCGGGCATTCCACCTAACCCCCGCGCGATGCTGGTCGATCTGCACAGCCATTCCACCGCCTCCGACGGCAAGCTCACCCCGGCCGCGCTGGTTCAGCGCGCCCGCGAACGCGGCGTGGAGGTGTTCGCGATCACCGATCACGACAGCATCGCCGCCTATGCCGAACTGGCCGAGCTGGACGGCGGCACCGCCGGCCTGCGTCTGGTGCCGGGCATCGAACTCTCGGCGCAGTGGCGCGGGCAGACCATCCACGTGGTCGGTCTCAATTTCCGCCTCGCGAGCGGCGCCATTCAGGAAGCCGTTGCGGTGCAGCGCGCCGCGCGCCTGCGCCGCGCGCTGGCCATCGCCGAGCGCCTGGCGCGCAAGGGTCTGGGCGATCTCACCGCCGCGGTGGCCGAACTCGGCGCGCACACCAGCGTCGGTCGGCCCCACATCGCCGAGCTGCTGGTCGATCGCGGCCAGGCACGCTCCACCGATGACGCCTTCCGCAAATATCTCGGCAGCGGCCGCATCGGCGATCTGAAGGACGAATGGGCGCCGCTGGAACGAGTCGTCGGCTGGATTCGCGATGGCGGCGGCAGCGCAGTGATCGCCCACCCCGAGAAATACGAAATGACCCGCACCCGGCTGCGCGAACTGGTCGCCGACTTCCGCGTCGCCGGGGGCGATGCCCTCGAAGTGGTCTCCGGCCGCCAGCAGGAGCACGAATCCCGCCAACTCGCCAAACTCTGCGCCGACGCCGGGCTCAGCGCCTCCACCGGCTCGGACTTTCACCAGCCCGGCCAGTACTGGGCGGAACTGGGCAACCAGACCGTATTGCCGACCGGCTGCACGCCGGTCTGGGACCGCTGGTAAGGCCCCGCGCGTGGCGCGGCTGGGCCTGCTCGAAACCGATATCCTGGACCCGGATCTGGCCGCCGACTTCGGCTCCTACGGCCGCATGTTCGCGCGCTACTTCGATGGCCTAGGCGGCAACCTCGACTATCGCTACTACCAGGTACAGGCTGGCGAACTGCCCCGCGATCCCGGCGAATGCACTGCCTACCTGATCACCGGCTCGCGCGCCGGCGTCTACGACGATCTCCACTGGCTGCCGCCGCTGCGCGCCTGGCTGCGCGACTTCCACGCCCGGGGCGCCCGCATTCTGGGGATTTGCTTCGGCCACCAGCTGATCGCCGATACCCTCGGCGGCCGCGCCGAGCAGTCTCCCAGAGGCTGGGGCCTCGGCGTCTACACCGTGCAGGTCCACGCCAGCCACTGGCCCCGGCGATGGGGTGTACCGCCCGCCACCCTGAACCTGCTCCACAGCCACCAGGACCAGGTGATCGCGCCACCGCCGCAGGCCATCACCCTGGCCGGCAGCGACTTCTGCCCCCACGCCGCGCTGGCCATCGGCACCAACATCCTGAGCCTTCAGGGCCATCCGGAATTCACCCGCGACTACCTGCGCCGCCTGATGGCCCGCCGGAGCGAACGGCCGGACGCGGCGCGCTACCGCGCCGCGCTCGACTCCCTCGACCAGCCCACCGACGAGGAGGCCGTGGGGCGCTGGCTGCTGGAGTTCATTGGCGGGTAGGGAACACCCCCGAGAAGGGGTCGAGAGAAGCATCACCCTGCCGCTCGCTCCGAGCGGCAGGGTGGGCATGCGCATCAGGGCAGTTCGGTCGCGCCCATCAGGAAGCGGTCGCACTCGCGGGCGGCGCCGCGGCCTTCGTTGATCGCCCAGACCACCAGGCTCTGGCCACGGCGGCAATCTCCGGCGGCGAACACCTTGTCGACGCTGGTGCGAAACCGGCCGTGCTCGGCCTGGACGTTGGAGCGCGGATCGCGCGTCACGCCGAGGGCGTCGAGCAGCGGCTGCTCGGGGCCGAGGAAGCCCATGGCGAGCAGGGCGAGCTGG